>JAEUQP010000268.1 GCA_016789645.1 Acidobacteriota bacterium
CATTGCCGGTCGCACCATCGAAGAGCTGGAAAAAGAGTTCACCGAAAAGTTGTCCGAATACATCCGCGAGCCCAAAGTTTCGATCCAGATCGCCCAGGTGCATAGCCTGAAATACATGGTCATCGGCGATGTGACTCAGGCCGGAATTTACGAAATGACGCGGCGAATGACTGTGACAGAAGCTTTGGCCAAAGCCGGATACGTCACGCGTTTCGGCGATTTGTCGAAAGTCAGCGTGTTGCGGCTGCAAAAAGACGGCACAACAGCCGCCATTCCGGTCAACATGAAAGAAGTCGAACGCGGAAAAGCGCAGGATATTTTTCTGATTCCCGGCGACACGGTGTTCGTGCCCGGCAACAAATTCAAAACCGTTGACAAGTTGATGAGCATCACAATGCTCGCTTCATGGATGCGAGTCATTGCGCGATAACCGGTTCAAGTCCTCAAACCACGGAGACACCAAAATGTTCGGGAAACGAGCTTTTACCTGTTTGAACCTGACAATGCTTTCCGTGTTGGCGGCTTTATCAATCGCTATTTCAAACGCCCAATCCCAAACGCAACTCGGCTGGACACAGCAATCCAGCGGCGTGCTGTCCAAACTCAACGCCGTTGTTTTCGTAAATCAACAGCGCGGCTGGATTGCAGGCAGCAACGGCATGCTGCTTTCCACCGAAGACGGCGGCCAACGTTGGCAACCGATGTTGCTGCCGCCGAAGATGCGCAAAGAACCGTTGCTGGATTTGTGGGCGTTCAATGAAAACCGGCTGTTGGCGCTCGGTGAATTCGGATTGTTCAATCGCCGCCCGGACATTCAATGGCACGAACGGGTGTTCCTGCTTCGCACCGAAGATCGCGGCGCGTTGTGGTTGGACACGCCGATGGCAAGGCCTCCGCTGCAACCGAACCAGACGCTGACCATCAAGAAAACCACCAAAGACACACTGGAAATCGAAGAGCCAAAACCGCCACCGGATCCGATCCTGCTGCGAATGGCCTTTGCCAACGAACGCATCGGCTGGGCAGTGGGCGAACTCGGCACAATTCAAACCACGGCGGACGGCGGCGCGACGTGGAAGTTACAAGTCATTCAAGCGCGAAAAATTCTCAACGACATTTCAGCGATTGACACGCAACAAGCCTGGATCGTAGGCGCAGGCGGATTTGCTCTTCACACCGAAGATGGGGGGGAAAGCTGGAACGAACAGCCGACCGGCGTCACGACCAGTTTGCGCGCCGTGCATTTCGTGGATGCGCGACACGGCTGGGCGGTCGGCAATGGCGGCGTGATTCTCTTCACCACGAATGGCGGCGCTCGCTGGCAACCGCAAACTTCCGGCACGCAGCACAATCTGAACGACGTGGTGTTTCTGAACGCAAAGGAAGGCTGGCCTAAAGAAGGTTGGGTTGCTGGTGACCGAGGCACGTTGCTGCACACAACGGACGGCGGCGCGACCTGGGTGGATGAATCGCCGGGAACGCGGGCGAATTTTCAGCGATTGGTTTTCGTCGCTCCGAATTGCGGATGGGCGGTTGGCACAAGCGGAACGATTTTCCATTACGCGGCGAAAGAAACCGAACGCCCTGCAATCAAAAATCCGGAATCAAAATGAATCTTCAAACTCCGATCAAACCTGAATCCGATCAATTGACGTATGGCAGTTACCTGCACGTCGAAGAATTGATCCGGCTGCAGCAGCCGCAATCTTCGCCGCCACATCACGACGAATTGCTGTTCATCATCATTCACCAGACGTATGAATTGTGGTTCAAACAATTGCTTCACGAACTGGACGCCGTCGTTGCCAATTTGCGCGTCGCTGCCAACAATCCTGACGCTGACGAAGTGTACGAAGCCGCGCGATTGTTGCGCCGCTGCACGGAAATCGCGCGCGTGCTGGTCGAACAGTTCACGATTCTGGAAACGATGCTGCCAACACACTTTCTGGCGTTTCGCGACAAGTTGCGTCCGGCCAGCGGATTTCAATCCGAACAATTCCGCGAAATCGAATTTCTGTGCGGGATGAAAGACGAAAAGATGCTGCGCTTTCACGAAGCGTCGCCGGAAATGCTGGCGCAGCTCAAACGCCGATTGGCTGAGCCTTCGTTGCGCGATGTGTTTTTTGAAGCGCTGACTTCGCTCGGCGTGATGCCCGGCCTGACTGAAAATGCCAGCGACGAAGAAAAGTACAAAGCCCGCGCACAGGCGATTTTGAGCATTTATCGCGACGAACGCCGCAATCGCGATTGGATTGACGTGTGCGAACGACTGACGGAATTTGACGAACTGATTGTCAGTTGGCGATTGCGCCACATACAGATGGTCGAACGAACCATCGGCGTCCGGCTTGGCACCGGCGGCAGCAGCGGCGCTTCCTATCTGAAAATGACGCTCGACAAAAAATTCTTCCCCGAACTGTGGGAAGCCAGAACAATGCTGACCGAAATCTAAATCGAAGCAAAAACATTGAAACAGGATGGACATGATTTTTTTCAGGATGAGCAAGATTCAGGATCGGCTGGAACGGTTTAAACGTTGAAGCTCCTGTAAATCCTGTCGAAAATCTTGTTCATTCTGTTTTGGTCGCTGTGTCTCAACTTGGCTTGTTTTGATTTAGAGCCTGACACCTGCGATCTGTCACCTGAAACCTGATTATGAAACTTGCCATTCTGGACATTGACGGAACACTGACCGACACCAGTCACGTGGATACAATCTGCTTCACGCGCGCTGTCGCAGAAACGCACGGCGTGCTGGAAATCGGCGCGTCGTGGACGAATTGCCCGCACGTCAGCGATTCCGGGATCACGCACCAAATCTTTCTGGATCATTTCAACCGCGAACCGACGGACGAAGATTTATCGCCCTTGAAAACGCGTTTTTTCGACTTGTTGCATGAACATCACGCCCTGGATGCGACGCACTTTGCCGAAATTCCCGGCGCGCAGCAGATGGTCACGCAGCTTGCGCAACATGACGATTGGGTGATTACGATTGCCACCGGTTGCTGGCGCGGTTCGGCAAAGATGAAATTGGCTGCTGCCGGAATCGAACTGGATCGGTTTCCCGGCGGTTTTGCCGAAGACGCTCGCCCGCGCGAGGGCATTGTGCAAGCGGCGATGGATCGCGCGCGGCAGCATTACGGCATCAGCCAGTTTGCCAAAGTCGTTTCGGTTGGCGACGGATTGTGGGATGTGCGAACCGCGGCGAATCTGAACCTGGATTTCGTAGGCATTGCCAGCGGCGAACGCGCCCAAACGCTGGCCGAAGCCGGCGCCCGCCACATCATCGGCGATTATCGCAACCTGCATGACTTTTTTGAGTTTCTGAATTTAGCTGAAACGCCAAAAGCGAAATGATCATTCACCGCAGAGACGCAAAGAACGCAGAGCATTCGCAGAGAAAAACTCTGCGCAGCCTTTGCGAACTCTGCGTCTCTGCGGTGAGAAAAAGCTTCGCCATCTCAAATTTGGAGAACCGCTATGGACGACCTTCTTTCTTACCGTTCGCAGTTTCCGATTCTGGAAAACACGCTCTACTTAATTAACCACTCGCTCGGAGCAATGCCGCGAAAAACATACGACCGGATGCACGATTATGCTGAAACGTGGGCCACGCGAGGCATTCGCGCCTGGGCAGAAGGCTGGTGGGAAATGCCGCTGACCATTGGCGACAAAATCGCCAGCATCATCGGAGCCGCTAAGGGGTCGGTGGTCATGCACCAGAACGTTTCCGTCTGTCAGGCGCTGATTCTGTCGTGTTTTGATCTCACCCAACCCCGCAACAAGATCGTTTACGAAGCGATGAATTTTCCTTCGGTGATGTACGTCTACGACGCGCACGCCGAAGCTGCTGGCGCCAAAGTCGTTCGCGTTCCCACCGACGACGGCATCACCATTGACACTCAGCGAATGGTGGACGCGATTGACGAAGAAACGTTGCTCGTTCCGATGTCGCACGTGTTGTTCAAAAGCGCCTACATTCAAGACGCCAAAGCCATCATCGAAAAAGCGCATGCGGTGGGCGCAATGGTTGTGCTGGACACATATCAATCGGCGGGAACGGTTCCGTTCAACGTCACAGAACTCGGCGTGGATTTCGCCACAGGCGGTTCGGTCAAATGGCTGTTGGGCGGTCCCGGAGCCGGGTATCTGTACGTTCGCCCGGATTTGCACAAACGGTTGAAACCGAAAGTCACAGGCTGGGCGGCGCATCAATCGCCGTTCGCCTTCGAACCGGAAATGACTTATGCCGAAGATGCGCACCGCTTTTTGCACGGTTCGCCCGCGATTCCGACGCTGTACGCTGCCGAAAGCGGGTATGACCTGATCAACGAAATCGGCGTCGAACGCATTCGCGCCAAATCCGTTCGGCAAACCTCGCGGCTGATTGAACTGGCAAACGAGCAAGGCTGGCGAGTGAATTCTCCGTTGAAGGCGGAACAGCGAGGCGGTTCGGTGATTTTCGATGTGCCGCACGCAGGCGAAGTCGTGCGCGAATTGGCTAATCGCGACGTGCTGGTAGATTACCGTCCCGGCGCAGGCATTCGTATCGGCCCACACTTTTTCACGGCGGACGAAGAGTTGGATCGCGTGATTGTTGAGATCAAAACAATTCTGGAGTCCAAAGCCTACGAAAAACACATGGCTGCCGGAGCGAAATTTT
Source organism: Acidobacteriota bacterium (assembly GCA_016789645.1). Lineage (GTDB taxonomy): Bacteria > Acidobacteriota > Blastocatellia > RBC074 > RBC074 > RBC074. The sequence continues at coordinate 4,667 of JAEUQP010000268.1, forward strand.
GAAAATTTGCCTTCATCACCAATCCATCACCAAAACCTCATGAATGGATTCGGTCATCTGCATACAATCCAAATCGTTGAGGCACCATTGATTGAGACGCCCAAAACCGCCACGCTTCCCTGACGGTTTGGGCGTCAACTTTTTTGGCGCTCTGAAATTCCAGCAACTGGCCAAGCTTAAAAATCTCGTTTGAACACAATTTATCGGAACGGCTCTACACGCAGGATGTCGCTATTGGCGGGTTCGACGCGGACGCAAAGCAGGTGACGCAAATCCGGTGAAAGCGAAAAGGGACCACTGCCAACCGGCGAAAGCGGCTCAGGATATTTCAAAATTTCGCGGCGACGGCCTGTGGCAAATTCCTGAAAGTAAATGGCCTGATCGTCAAAGGAGGCCTGAATGCTGCCCAGAAAGTAAATGCCATCCGCCGTCAGCGACCAGCAGCTGGTGCAGCGTTGCACCAATCCTTCCACCACTTTCGACAATTCGCCGGTTTCGGTATTCACGCGCCATAACACGGTGTCACTGACTTCGCGCATGAAGTAAATGAATTTGCCATCCGCTGACAGCTCCAGCGAAAACCCGCCGACATTGGTAATGGGAACGCTGCTGCCTCCACTGGCAGGAAAACGCAAAATCCCGCTGGTCGTTCCGGCGTACAGCCACTTTCCGTCCGGAGAAAACACCGGATGAACACCGTTTGCGCCAAACGGTTTGATCGTCCATTCACCTTTTCCCGTCCATTGCGCCAGATGCAATTCTCCGGTGCGGGCATTGTTGAACGCGATCTGTCGGCCATCCGGCGACCAGTGACCGACTGATGGATACAGCACCCCATTGGTAATCTGGATTTGATTGTTGCCGTCGGCATCGCTGACCCAAATCTGCTCTTCGCCGCTGCGATCAGAGCGAAAACAGATTTTGTCGCCCAAAGGAGAATACTGCGGCGAAGCGTCCTGCGCCGACGAAGCCACGATCCGCGCCCAGCGTTTTTCTTTGGCGTCAGACCGCAAATCCAGCCGCCAGATGTTGCGATCCTGTTGCAGCACCGAATATGCCAGCGAATCGTTTTTGCGCGCCAACGACAATTCAATTGGCGATTCGCTGTAAATGCCTACGGATTGCGGGTTCGATTCCGGCGCGGCCACATCGGCGTTCATGCGCCATAACCGAAATTCGCCGCTGCGGTTCGAAGCAAACACAATTTGCCGTCCGGCTCCCACCCAATCCTGTCCGCTGATTTGTTTGGCGTCGGCGGTCAATTGTTTGACCTGATTGCCCGCGTCAGAAACCGAAAACAGTTCCTGATGAGAACGGTGAATGTCTCGAATAAAGGTGATCGTGCGCCCATCAGGCGAAAAACGCGGGTCCACGTCTCCGCCAACCATGTTTTCCGGCGAAGTCAGGCGTCGCTTTTCGCTGGTCGCCACATTGATCAGGTACAACCCGTTTGGCTTTTCGGAAACTTCCGAATGCGACACGACCAACCGCTGCCCGTCCGGCGACCAATCCAACAGTCTTCGCTGCAAACCATACAAAGGCGGTTTGAACGACGAAATCAACCGCTCTTCGCCGGTTTCCAGCAACACGGTCATCACGTCGGTCGAATCCCGGCCAATTTTCAAAAACGCCAGCGCGCGTCCATCCGCCGACCAGGTCGGA
>JAEUQP010000304.1 GCA_016789645.1 Acidobacteriota bacterium
GGATCGGCAATGACACTGGCGCGAATGATTTTGACGGTGACTTCCTTGCCTGATTCCAGACTGGTGGCGGCAAAGACAATGCCTGTCCCGCCTCGCACCAGCACTCGCTCAAGCTGGTAACGCGAATTGATCGTATACGGAATTCGTTCGACCGGAATCAGTTCCACCAGACAATCCTGGCAAAACTGCTGGTTCGGCGCATAACACGTTTTGCAAGACACACACATCCGCACGGTATCGGTCGGATCAAAAGCCGCCATAACTCTTCTCCTGTCAACTTCAGATTCAATCTTTCACGACTGCCTAAATTGGATGCTGGGGAGGGCTGGAGATTACCACACCTGCCGCGTTATTGCCGAGCTTGTGCCGCCATTAAGCCGCGTCTACAATCGCCACGCTTTTCCGCAATTGCATTACCTTCAAAACCACATTTCAAAATCAGGAGATTTCCATGTCTGACTTGACCCGCAGAGAGTGGAGCAAGCTGGCGCTCGGTTCATTGGCCGCCGCCGCTTTGCCGTTTGATACCATTGCCGCGCAAAAACCCAATTCCAAAGTCAAAGGCGTGCAGATCGGCGCGCAAAGTTACAGCTTCCGCGACCGCACGCTGGACGAAGCGCTCCGCGGTTACGCCGAAGTCGGATTGAACAGTTGTGAACTCTGGTCGGGGCATCTGGAACCGAAAGGGCTGGATCGCGCAAGCTTGCGCACCTGGCGGCTGACCACTCCGCTGAGCTTTTTCACGCTGACTGGCGAAAAATTCAAAAAAGCCGGCATTGAACTTTACGCGCTGAATTACAGCTTCCGCGACGATTACACCGACGAAGAAATCAATCGTGGCTTTGAAATCGCCAAAGCCCTGGGAGCGAAAGCCATCACCGCTTCGTCGAATGTCAGCGCCGCCAAACGCATTGATCCCTTTGCCAAAAAACACAAGATGCGCGTTGGCATGCACAACCATTCCAACATCCGCCCGAACGAATTCGCCACGCCGGATGATTTTGCCAAAGCAATGGAAGGCAATTCCGAATACATCTGCATCAATCTGGACATAGGTCATTTCACTGCCGCCGGATTCGACGCGGTGGATTACCTGAAAAAGAATCACGCCCGTATCGTCACGCTGCACATCAAAGACCGCAAAAAGAATCAGGGCGACAACGTCGTCTTTGGCACAGGCGACACGCCCATCAAGGAAGTGTTGCTGGCGCTGCAAAAAGGCGGTTGGAAGATTCCCGCCAACATCGAATACGAATACAAAGGCGCGGACACCATCGCCGAAATGAAAAAGTGTTACGAGTTTTGCCGCAAGGCGCTTGGTAGCTGAAGTTCTTTTTTTCACCGCAGAGGCGCGGAGAACGCAAAGGAAACGCAGAGAAACTTAAAGACTCTGCGAATCCTCTGCGGAACTCTGCGCCTCTGCGGTGAATCGCTCTTTTCTGTGCTTTCGCCTCCGAGTCACTCAGGCGTTTCCGTTTCAAGGTGAACCAATGAAGCCAACAAAATTCTTTGCTGTCGTCGCCCTGACTTTTCTTTCCATCGCTTCGCTTGACCGTTCGCCGGTCGCCAGCCAATCGAAAAGCGATCTGGCCGCAAAAGCGCAAAACGTGTTGTCGCAAACGTCCGGCACGCTGAAGCTTTCCGGTTTGCAAAAACCCGTGCGCGTGCTGCGCGACGAATGGGGCATCGCGCACATTTACGCCGAAACGCAGGACGATTTGTTTTTCGCGCAAGGCTTCGTCGCCGCGCAAGATCGGTTGTGGCAAATGGATTTGTGGCGACGACAGGGCGAAGGCAAGTTGGCGGAGATTCTCGGCCCCAGCGCCGTCGAACGCGACAAATTTGCTCGGCTGGTGCGCTATCGCGGCGACATGAAAGCCGAATACGAATCTTATGCGCCCGACGCCAAACCCATCATCGAAGCGTTTGTGCGCGGCGTGAACGCGCAAATTGCTCTGGTCAAATCCACTGGCAAATTGCCGATTGAATTTCAGCTTGCCGGTTATGAACCCGAACCATGGACACCCGAAGTCTGCCTGACGCGAATGGCCGGTTACGTGATGACGCGCAACGCTTCAACGGAAATCCAACGCGCCGTGCTGGCGCGCGAATTCGGCAAGGAATTCGTGGACGAATGGGTCGAAACCGAGCCGAAACGAAAGCTGGAAATTCCTGAAGGACTCGATCTTGCCGGCATTGATCCAAAGATTCTGGCCGGAGCCACTGCCGCCGGAGCCGCCGTCAA
>JAEUQP010000307.1 GCA_016789645.1 Acidobacteriota bacterium
GCTGCTGTACACCAGCCGCGCGCCCGCTCGAAGCAGCGATTGCCAGGCGAATGCCAGCGGCAACCGTTCCGGGCCAACGGCTTTTGACCATACGTCGGTCGTGCCCGGATCGGCGTGAATCGGTTCCATCGAAGCCAGCACGTGCAATTTGGCGAAACGCCCAACATCTTCGGGCGACAGGGTTTCAATGTGTTCAACACGGTGTCGAGTCCAGCCATGATTGTTGACTCGCTGGGCGTATTCGTAAGCGTTCAGGGCTTCACGGACGGCGCGGTCGCCGATGGCGTGGGTGTAAATTTGAAACGCCAGCTTGTCGAATTTTGTCACCAGATTGCGATAGATGTCTGGCGGCAACGTCGTTTCGCCCATCGGATTGCCGGAATTTGCGGGCAGGTCGGAATATCGTTCCAGCATCGCCGCCGTGTGCGATTCGATCACGCCGTCCAGCATGAATTTGACCGAAGCCGCGCGCAACATCGGATTCAAATCGTATTTGGTTTTCAGTTCGATGAACTTGTTGATCTGTTCTTCGGTCGTTCGTTCGCCGACGGAAAACGCCATCGAAAAGCGCGAAGTCAGTTCACCGCGTTGCAGCAATTCTTCGTAAAGCGAAAATTCATTTGCGGAGCCGCTGGCGTTTTGCAGGCTGGTGATGCCGAGTTGAGCGGCGAGCTTCAAGCCTTGTCGCAAGGCATTGAGTTGCTCTTCGCGCGTTGGTTCGGGGATCAGTCGCCGAACCAAACCTTGCGCGCCTTCTTTCAACGCGCCGGTCGGTTCGCCCGCCGCGTTACGAACGATTTCGCCGAAGCCTGTAAATTTTGTGTCTTTGTTGATTCCGGCCAGTTCCAGGGCTTTGGAATTCGCCCAGCCGCTGTGTCCGTCGTAGGCGCTCAAGAAGACCGGGCGGTCTTTGATGATCGCGTCGAGGTAGGTTTTGGTCGGCAAGCCGCCGGGAAACGGCGTGTATTCCCAGCCGCGACCTGTGATCCACGGCTTGTCGGGATTCTTTTTGGCATAAGCCGCGACCCGTTCAACCATCTCGGCAACGGTTTTCGAACCGGTCAGGTCAATCTGATTCAATCCCATCGAACCACCCAGAAAGTGGATGTGGGCGTCGTTGAACCCCGGCGAGGCCAGCCGTCCGCCCAGGTCAATCACCTGGGTGTTGGCGCCGATCAGGGATTTGAGTTCGGCGGAGGTGCCGGTTCGAATGATTTGATTGCCGCGAATGGCCGCGGCTTCGACAAAATAATTGGCGTTGTCGCCTGTCCAGATTCGCCCGTTGGTCAGCAGCAAATCGGCAGGCCCGGCTGACTGCGTTTGGGCAGAAAAATTGACCATCCGCAATGACGTCATGACACAGGCTGTCGCCAGCAAAATACGGAGCACGAGTTTCATCATTTTTTCGTTTTTGTCCTTCAAGAAAAATTGGTGATAGGATTTTTCAACGGTTCGGAACTGATTGCAACTGAAGAATAAAGTGATTCAAGGGAAGGCAAGTGAAAAATTTTGGTGAA
>JAEUQP010000329.1 GCA_016789645.1 Acidobacteriota bacterium
TTCTGGCCGGAGAAAAAATCTCTGCGCTGGCCATCACCGAACCTTCGGGCGGTTCGGATGTTGCCGCCATCAAAACCACAGCCATTCGCAACGGAGACCATTTCATCGTCAACGGCGAAAAGACGTTCATCACCTCCGGCATTCGCGGCGATTACTTCACCGTTGCCGTGCGCACGAATCCCGACGACAAATCCGCTGGCGGAGTTTCGCTGCTGCTGATCGAACGCGACATGCCGGGGTTCATCCGCACGCCGCTCAAAAAAATGGGGTGGTGGGCTTCAGACACTGCGCATCTGTATTTCGACAATTGCCGCGTACCGGTCAGCAATCTGATTGGCGAAGAAAATCAGGGCTTCAAGATCATTATGCGGAATTTCAATTCCGAACGATTGGGTATGTCGGCTGCGGCTTATGGTTTTGCCAAAGTCTGTTTTGAAGACGCATTAGCTTGGGCGAGGCAAAGAAAAACGTTTGGCCAGCCGCTCATTGAACGCCAAGTCATTCGTCACAAATTGGTTGATATGGCCATGAAGCTTGAAGCGACGCGCGCGACATTGGAAGACTTGACATGGCGAGTTCAACATCGCGTGGGCGATCCCAGTTTGCTGGTCGCGCAAACCTGCATGCTGAAAAATCAGGCGACGCAGACGATGCAGTTTTGCGCCGATCAGGCGGTGCAGATTCTGGGCGGAATGGGGTACATGCGTGGCGAACGCGTTGAGCGCATTTACCGCGAAGTCAAAGTGAACATGATCGGTGGGGGCGCGGAAGAAATCATGAAAGACCTGGCTGCAAGGCAAATGAAGTTTTGAAGGTTGGCTTGAATCGTTTTCTGTAGCCGCATACTATCTCGCCTGACGCGAGTCAGAATTCAATCCAACAAAACTTATCGAAGAAGGAGACTATAGAGATGCCATATTCAGAGTTGATGATTAAACCCATGCGTGAGGAATTGACCCGGCTGGGATTTGAGGAAACCAGAACCGTCGAAGCCGTGGATGCGGCGATTAAAAATTCGACCGGAACCGTCATGGTAGTGGTCAATTCCGTGTGCGGATGCGCTGCCGGAAAAGCTCGCCCCGGCATTGCCCAGGCGTTGCAACACAGCGTGCAACCGGACAAAAAAATCACCGTCTTTGCCGGAGCCGACATTGACGCGACGGCTCAAGCGCGAAACTATTTCACGGGTTATCCGCCTTCGTCGCCTTCCATCGGACTGCTGAAGGACGGCAAGCTGATTTACATGATGGAACGTTACCAAATCGAAGGGCGCAGCGCTGACCAGATCGCCGCCGAGTTGAGGTCTGCGTTCGACAAATTCTGTGCGCCGTTGCAGCAAGCCGCCGCGACGAACTAATCCGTCCCCATAACCGGATAAAACAAAAGGCTGAAAGAGCAGGAATCTCTTTCAGCCTTTTTGTGTTGTTGACGCGACGGTTGAGATCAACTCAAGCCGCGGATCGAAATCAGCATGTTTTTCAGACTGCTGGTGGCGTCAATGGCCGCCGTCGGTTCGTGGCCGCAATGCATCATGCAATCCTGGCATTTGGGATTGCCGCTTTTACGCCCGTATTTTTCCCAGTCGGTGGTTTCCAGGTATTCCTGAAAGGTCTGTGCATATCCATCGCTGAACATATAGCAGGGTTTTTGCCAGCCGAAGATGTTGTAATTCGGACTGCCCCACGGCGTGCACTCGTAATCAATTTCGCCCATCAAAAACTTCAGGTACAACGGCGATTGATTGAACACCCATTTCTTGCCGCGCTTTGTCGCCATTGGAGCCAGCACTTGGCGAAACAGTTCGTTGGTTTGCTGCCGCGTCAGGAAATGATCCTGATCGGGGGCTTTTTCGTAACTGTATCCCGGCGCAATCGTCATTCCGTCCACGCCCAATTCCGAAAGCATGTCGAACATTTCGTGCAGCCCTTCCGCAGTTTCGCCTTCAAAGACAGTTGTGTTGGTGTTGACGCGAAACCCTGCAGCTTTGGCTTTTTTGATGGATTCAATGGCGATGTCGAAAATGCCTTCGCGATCCACCGAATGGTCGTGACGTTCACGCATGCCGTCCAGATGCACGTTGAAGGTCAGATACGGCGAAGGTTCGAATCGGTGAAGATTTTTTTCCAGGAGGATGGCATTGGTGCAAAGGTAAACGAACTTTTTACGTTCGATCATGCCTTTGGTGATGATTTCAATTTCGGGATGCAGCAGTGGTTCGCCGCCCGCGATGGTGACAACCGGCGCGCCGCATTCGTCCACGGCTTTGAACGCCTGTTCGGGCGTCATGTTCTTTTTCAGAATTTCGCCCGGATATTGAATCTTGCCGCATCCGACGCACGCCAGATTGCAGCGAAAGAGCGGTTCCAGCATCAACACCAGCGGATACTGTCTGTTGCCTTTGAGCTTCTGTTTGAAGATGTAGCCGCCAACGCGGACGGCTTGGCGAAGTGAGATAGCCATGCGTTCCCCTTTCTCCGGGTTTTCAATTAAAAACAAAATGGTTTGTAAAATTGAAAAGAATGCTAGCACAGGAATCGGCAAAATGGCCAAAGCCGAACCCGTTTGGCAACAGATCAGCGATCGCGCGAATGAATCAGACGGCGAATGCGATCCGAAAAGAGGACGTCAATCTTTTTAGGTTCGATGACTGCTGTGACCTCGCCCTCACCGAATTTTGGATGCAGCAAGGATTGCCCTTTGCGATAAGTGCGTGTCCAGTCGTATGGAGCGCTTTCTGCGGCAAGACCCCGCTTCCTGGTCGCTGTTTTTATGCTTTTGAACCTGCCGTTCGTGCCACATTGAGGGCAGTTGACTCGCGTGATCTGACCTCGTTTACCGACCGAAAGCACAACGTGGCCTTTTTCTTCTCCGCAAACAACGCACAGTTGCTCGACGCGATCACCCAAAGCGTTTTGATGTTGTTCCTGTTCCATGATCTTTATTTAGCCTCAGAAGAGTATGACGACAGACGCCTTCAGATTGTCAGTCCGCGGCGAAGCATTTCTTGGTGTGCCAATTGCCTGACTCTGGAACAGTCCATGATCCAGGGTCTTCCGCTTCTTGTTTTAGAAAACCAGGCAATGCCTTGCCGGTGTTCGTAATAAATTCCATTCACATCATCGAGTATTGCCGCTGCCAGAATGTCTTCGCGAATTGCGACATCTGCGGCCCGATCCAGAACGCGTTCCAAGGCGCCAACGGCAGTTCTGGCCATGGCGTAGTGAAAGCTCTCTTCGATCAGGTTAAGCAGCGGCGCGACAACCCGAGCATCGCCGATGTCGCCAAGCGCCTGAGCCGCTTCTTTTCTGACCAGATAAGATTGATCGGCCAGCGCCATCAGCAACGCTTCCTGCGCGCGCGGGTCGCTCGACCTGTTCAGCGACTTTACAATGCGCCGTCGAGTCAGATCATTACCAAACCTCAGCAATGCCAGTCTCAGCCACATCATGACTTGAATGCCTCCGATTTTTGAACTGTATCGGTCAACGATAACACCCGGTTGAGTTCTTTTCCGGCAAGGCCAAAAAACAGTGCCATCTGTTTCAACTGTTCCTGGCCTGTATAATCCGTAGGTGTGGCGCAAAACTTTTCAATGCCAGGGGTAAAGCCCACACAGCGCATTTTTTTAGGAATCGAAAGACCATCGGAACAGCGGCCATCCGACCGCTGAAGAATGCAAAACTCGCACAATGTCATGAACTCGCCTCTGTCAGAATTACTTCTCAACGCGAAAAACGAGACGCTCTTGACCGAAAAGCTTGATGGTCAAGAGCGCCAAGCTCGAAAAACCAAATTGCTTTTGGTCAGCGCTTAGTAGCGCGACCGGCCACCGCCGAATCCGCGTCCGCCGCCATTGTTTTCACGCGGCTTGGCTTCGTTGACGGTCAGGCTGCGCCCGCCCATTTGGGAACCATTGAATTTGGAAATGGCCGCTTCGCCTTCGGTTCTCGATCCCATTTCAATGAAACCGAAACCGCGTGGGCGACCGGTGTCACGATCAGTCACCAGAGAAATAGATTCGACACTGCCGACCTGCGAAAACAGGTCTTGCAATTCTTCGTTGGTTGTTTGAAATGCCAGATTGCCGACATAAAGTTTCATAGACATAAATATTTACCTTTCCCCATCAAGGAGGATTGAGAGAAGCTTCGAATTGAAGTGGCTTCGGAGTACGGTCGCAGCGAAGGCTTGATTTCGGGTGCTCTGTCGAGCAGCTTCTAAGTTGTGGTTTACCGACTCCCGGACTAAATCATTACGCTGCTACGTACATTGAAAGGTAGAAACGCGTCACCGTGCGATACGAGAGAAGGAATGAACTGTGTGGAGAATGCGCCAGGTTCAGAGAAGTTGCAAGGCGGCCAAAGTTTTCACTTGGTCGCCTCACTGAATTCCCTGTGTTCAGGAACTTGTGATTCTTCTGCTGGGCGAAGTTTGGCGATAGTTTTTCCTACTGCCTGTGATACGCCAAAAAGTGAGCGTAACGACACGAGACCGCCAAGACGGTATTCGCCAACCGCGCTCAACCCGGCGGAGGCAATGCACCCGCACTGCGAACAGTCCGGGTTTCCGCCGAACTGGCAAGGCGTGATTCTGGTTTTCAGATCTGCCGAATAGTTCGCTGTGGTTTGGGCAAAAATGCAATCGTCGGGGGATTGAGGCGGTTTTCGGTATCCATCCAGAACCGATTGAGGCAGATCAAGTTTAGGGAAATCGGCGCGCAATTCTGCCAAGTCTGCCAGGACTCGTTCGCGCGTTGCCGGGGCCAAAAATTCTTCCGGGGAATCGCCTTTCTGTGGAGTGAAAAGACTGAACCAGATTTTGCGAACTTCGGGTTTTGCCGACCAGAAAGAAATGAAGTCGCGGAAATACCCGTTTCGGGTTGTCATCTGATTCGTGACCGTGCAATGGATAATGATTTTTTGGCCGACGATGTTGGACAGAATTTTTTCGTAAGTTGCGGGCTTGCGCCGCAGATCGTGTTCCGGCTGCAGTCCGTCAATGGAAACCACCACGGTCA
>JAEUQP010000332.1 GCA_016789645.1 Acidobacteriota bacterium
CGCGCCAAAGTCCGGCAGGCCATCGGCAAGCTCGGCGAAAAATCCGCCGAGATGTTCGTCCTGAAATACTTCGAAGGGTACGGCAACAACGAAATTGCCGAACAGATGGGGACTTCGGCAATGGTCGTGGGCGTGTTGCTCCATCGGGCGCGCGCCAGAGTCAAAAAAGAAATCGGAGACTTTTTGGAGGGAGGCCAGGATTAACAGGCCATACAGAGGAGAGCAATCATGAAACATACAGATCGAGAACTTAATACCATTCTGGATGACGTGACGGCGGAAATCCGCAACGAAAAGCTGGATGCAGCAGTCGTTGCCGGAGCCGCGCAGCGAGTCCAGGCTCGATTGGCTGGCCAGCAAGCCGCCGCCGAAGCCGGAGTCACGCCGGTTGAACACATTCGCAGTTGCGACGATTTCCGTTCGCTGATTCCGTCGTATCTGCAAGGCCAACTTTCCAGCGCCCGCACCATGCTGCTGGAAGACCACACGCGCGAATGTCTGCCCTGTCGCAAGGCGTTGAAAGAAGCCCGGCACGGTCGGCAATCTTCGTGGCAGTTGGATTCGCAAAAAGCCAAAGTTACGACCTCGAATCGTCGCATGAGATCGGTTCGCTGGGCGGTTGCCGCAGCAGTCGTCGTGGTCGTGGGATTGTTTGCGTGGCCTTCGGCGCAACGGTTCGTCAATTCGTTCCGCACGCTGAACGCCATTGTCGAAGCCGCCAACGGCAACGTGTACCGCGTCACTGAAACTTCGACGCAGGCGCTGAAACCCGGCGAACAGATCAAACGCGGCGAACGCATTCGCACGGCGAAAAACTCCGCCGCCATCGTCAAACTGGCCGACGGTTCGTTGATCGAAATGCGCGAACGGTCAGAATTTTCCGTGACGAATGGTTCCGGCGGAACGACGATCAATCTGGATCGTGGACAGGTCATTGTCGAAGCGGCCAAACAGCGCGACGGCAAATTGTTCGTGGCGACGGATGATTCGCTGGTGTCTGTCACCGGCACGATTTTCACCGTCAATAACGGAACCAAAGGCGCTCGCGTATCGGTCATCGAAGGCGAAGTCCACGTTGACCACGCAGGCAAAAACAATGTGCTGCATGCGGGCGATCAGGTCACCACTCACGAAAGTGTCGAAAAGGTTGCGGTCAAAGACGAAATTGCCTGGAGCCGCAAATCCGCCGAATACATCAAACAATTGGATGCCGTTCGCGCGCAGATTGATCAGTTGGTGGCGATGCCGGGCAATCGGTACTCCACACGGTTGCTGGATTTGATGCCGGAAAACACCGTGCTGTACGTGGCGATTCCGAACATCAGCGAAACGCTGGCCAACGCCGATCAGATTTTGCAGCAAAGCCTGGCCAAAAATCCCGAACTGAACGAGTGGTACGCCAAAGAACAGCGCCAATCGCGCGGTCGTCACGGGATGAGCCAGGCGATTCAAATCGCCAAAGAGTTCGGCAGTTATCTGGGTGATGAAATCGCCATCGCCGCCACAGGCAAAGCCAACAGCGGCGAACCCGACGAACCGATCATTCTGGCTGAAGTCAAAGACGGCGGCGCGTTCCGCAGCTTTGTCGAAAGCAAGATGGCGCAACTCAGCGAAGGCAAAAACGAGTTGCAAATCGTTGACGATCCGCTGGCGTTCAGCAATGGCAACGCTGGTGGCAAAAACAAAGGCGCTTACATCTGGATCACACAAGATTTGGTTGCCATGTCGCCGCGCATCGAATCGCTGAAACGCGTCGAAATGCAGGTGCAAGCCGCGGCCAAACCGTTTGCGGCGAATCCGTTTCGCAAACACATCGCCAGCTTGTACCAGGAAGGCGCGGGTCTGATCATTGCCGCCGATCTGGAAAAGATGGTGGTGCAATCGCTCCGCAAAGATAAAGACGCGGCGATGGTCAGCCAGCTTGGTTTGCTCGACCTGCGCTATTTCGTGGTCGAACTGAAGGAAAAAGACGGCAAACCGTTCAATCGCGCGGTGGTCAGTTACAAACAGAACGATCACGGAGTCACGTCGTGGCTGGCCGCTCCGAACCCGATGGGCGCGCTGGAATTCATCTCGCCGGATGCCAACGTTGTCGGAGCCTTCGTCGTGCAGGAACCGACCGCCGTGGTGGACGATCTGCTGAATGCGCTGAAAACGGCTGATCCCGATGCCTGGCAAAAAGTGCTGGATTTCCAGAACGAACAAGGCATCAGCATCCGCAACGACATCGCCGCTCCGCTCGGCAGTGAATATGCCTTCGCCGTGGACGGCCCTGTGGTTCCGGTTCCTTCGTTCAAAGCCATCGTGCAAGTGGACGATCAGGATCATTTGCAAACCACGCTGGAACGCACGGTGGACAAGGTCAATGCCGAATTGACCAGCCACGGCAAACAGGCGCTGGTGTGGAATCGTGTCGAAGTCGGCGGTCGCACGTTCTATGAACTGAAATCGCCGGACGTTCCGCTGGCATCGCTGAATTACGCGTACGCCTATGGTTACCTGATTGCAGCGCCCAGCCGCGCGCTGGTCGAAAACGCGATCAAGTACAAGGAATCCGGTCGCACATTGCTGAGTTCGGCAAAATTCCAGGCCTCGCTGCCTGCGGATAAACAAGCCAACTTCTCGGCGATGGTTTATCAGAACGTCAGCGCGTTGACTGACACTGCGGCGAAGTTGATTCGACAGGCTGGCCCGAAAGAAGCCAACAAAGCCGTCAAGAACTTCCTGGGCAACAAAGCCGGTCTGGCGTATGTCTACGCGCTGAATGATCGAATGATTCTTTCGATCAACAGCGAATCCGGCCCGATTGGTCTGACGCCGTCTGATCTGTTGGGCTTGCCAGGCTCATCGGGGCTGGGCAGCCTGCTCAAGCAAGAAACGAAGTAAGAGTCAGACACCAACCTTTTCGCCGCAGAGGCACAGAGAAGGCGGAGGTCGGGCAGAGAACAAAAACTCTGCGCTTCCTCTGCGTTCTCTGCGCCTCTGCGGCAAAGTGTTTTCACTATGAGCCTGTAAACATTGACGAAAATCGCAACTTGACTTCAACTTACGCCAATCGTTTGGAACTTCATTCAGACGGTTGGCGTAACTGTTTGCGCTCAACAAGACATCAGGAGGCTAAGTTTTAAGATGAAATCGAAAGCAATCGTCGCGCTGGTTTTGTTTGCGATAAGCGCTCTGGCAGTAACCACCAACGGCTGCCGCATGCGCAGTCGCTCGACTCAGATGGAGCCGAAAGCAAACGAAGCGGCGAAACCGGCAGAACCCCAGGCGGAATTGTCCATCACCGCCACCGAAGACAAAGACGACCTGCCCGAAAAAGAAGAAATCCGCCGCAAATTCAAACTCGACCCGGAATCAACCATCAGCGTTGCCAATCTGAACGGATCGTTGACGGTGGAAACCGCCGACACAGACACCGCAGAAATTCTGATTGTGCGTTCGGCCAGAACGCGCGAAAACCTGGAAAATTATCGCAAGGTGAAAATCGAACACGAAGGCAAACGATTGTATGTTGGCATTGAAAACGACCGCAAAAGTTTGTTTTCCTCCATTGGCACCATTCCTCCCGGACGCCAGCGTGTCGTGATGAAAATTCCGCGCAAGTTTGAACACTTCGATAGCTGGGGCATTAACGGGCCGGTCACGCTGGGCGAAACGACGGCGCGAATCGAGATGCGCAACATCAACGGCCTGCTCAAAGCCTCTCGCGTTGCAGGCCAGTTCGAACTGAGCAACATCAACGGCGGTATCGAAGTCACGTTCGCGCCGTTGAGCGGCAAAAGCATTGAAATTTCCGATGTCAACGGCAACATTGATCTGCGATTCGAAGGCGCAGTCAATGCCGATCTCAACGCCTGGAGCATCACCGGCCAGCTCAATCCCGAACTTCCTGACGTGCAAACACGCGACGAAGAACAATCGCG
>JAEUQP010000334.1 GCA_016789645.1 Acidobacteriota bacterium
GGCGAAAGAACGCTGATGATAATCAGGCAGGTCGAGGCCACAACGCCGATCAATTGCCACACCGTTTGGCGGACAGAGGATTTCTGGTTTTCTTCGAGCTTGATAAGCAAGGCTTCGAGAGTCGTAAGTTTTGCTTGGTGCTCGTGAACCATAACTTTCAGTTCGTTGATTTCAGGATTGATTTCCATGGACACCTTCCCTCAGATTTTGATCTAGGGTGGCAACGGCAGTTTAACAGAAAACCATTTGCGACTGGCAATCTCTAAAACTATGGCAATTAAAAATCTTCGTGAACTTCTGGAAACACGCGCGGTGGCAATGCCTCACAAAACCTGGTTGGTTTCAGCGGCGGATGATCGCCAATGGAGCTATGCCGAATTCAACGCGGCGGTAAATCGTGCGGCCAATCTGTTGCTCAATTTGGGCGTCGGCAAAGGCGACAAGGTCAGTTTGCTGATGGCCAATTCGCCGGAATACGTCATCGCCTATTTCGCCTGCTGGAAAATTGGAGCCGTTGCTGGGCCGGTCAATTCGCATCTAAAAAGCGAAGAACTGGCGTTTGTGCTCGACAATTCCGAAGCCGTTGCGCTGATTACCGAACAGGAGTTCCTGAAACACCTGACGCCGATTCGCGCGGAGCTTACGCATTTGCGGCACGTTCTCACAACCGACGCCGAAACAGAAAGCTCGATTCATTTTGGCATCGCGGCAACTTCGCAATCCGACAACCTTGCCAAAGTCGCGCTTGATCCAGACGACGAAGCCATCATCATTTACACCTCCGGCACGACCGGAAAACCCAAAGGCGTCTTGTTGACGCATCGCAACATTTTGGCCAATGCGCGGCAAATCACCGACTGGCTGGGTTTCAACGAAACCGACCGGTTGTTGTGCGTTATGCCGCTGTTTCATGTCAACGGCATCATCGTCACGACGGTGACGCCGCTTTATGCCGCAGCTTCGATGGTCGTCGCGCCCAAATTTTCCGCCAGCCGTCATTGGCAGATCATTTCCGATTATCACGTGACTTCATTCGGTTCGGTGGCAACGATGTTGGCAATGTTGTCGCACACGTATCCCGATGGCGTCCCGCAAGGATTGGACATTTCGCAGTTGCGATTCGCGCTGTGCGGTTCGGCTCCGGTTCCGGCAGAAGTGATGCGGCAATTCGAACAGCGGTTCAATTGTCTGGTGATCGAAGGATACGGTTTGTCGGAAAGCACTTGCCGCGCAACGTTCAATCCGCCGAACGAAAACCGGCGACCGGGCTCCTGCGGATTGCCGATTGGCTGCGAACTGAAAATCTTTGACGACAACGATCAGGAACTTGGCACAGGCCAAGTCGGCGAAATTGTGTTGCGCGGCGAAAACTTGCTCAAAGGGTATTTCAAAAATCCCGAAGCGACAGCGAAGGCGTTTCGTTCCGGTTGGTTTCACACAGGTGATGTTGGTTACAGGGACGCCGACGGCTTTTTATTCATCGTGGATCGCAAATCTGACATGATCATTCGCGGCGGCGAAAACATTTATCCGCGCGAAATTGACGAAGTGCTGTACCAACATCCAGCCGTGCAGGACGCGGCAACGATTGGCGTGGCGGACAAATTATATGGAGAAGAAGTAAAAGCCTTCGTCGTGTTGCGCGAAGGAGCGTCAGCAACCGAAGCCGAATTGATCGCTTTTTGCCGCGCACATCTGGCCGATTTCAAATGTCCCAAGACCATCGAATTTCGTTCTGAAATCCCCAAAGGCCCAACTGGCAAATTGCTCAAACGAGAATTGGCGGCGATGACAAAGGCTTAAAGCATTGCCATTTTTTTGCCCACGAAGCACACGAAGGGGCACAAAGGTTTTTGTCTCTTTCGTGTTTCTTCGTGAACTTCGTGGACGGGAAATGCTCTTAAAGTCGAGGGGTGACCAATCCGACCTGGTTTTGATACTTCCCTGCGCGGTCGGCATACGTGACGTCGCAATCTTCGTCGGATTCAAAAAAGGTTACTTGCGCGATGCCTTCGTTGGCGTAAATGCGAATCGGCAAATCGGCGGAGTTGGAAAATTCCAGCACCAGACGGCCTCGCCAGCCGGGTTCGAGCGGCGTGGTGTTGACGATCAACCCGCTGCGCGCGTAAGTGGATTTGCCCAGACAGATGCCAATCACATTGCGCGGCATGTTGAACGTTTCGACCGTCGCGCCCAGCGCATACGAATGTGGAGGCAGCAGCCAGAACAACGAACCATCTTCGGCGGTTCGCAGAGGCGCTTCGATCAACGAATTTTCGTCGAACTTCTTTGGATCAATTTCGGCGCTGGCAATCGGCGAAAACACACGAAAGCCGTCCGCCGCCAGCCGCAAATCGTACCCATAACTCGACAGCCCGGCGGAAATGATGCGACGGCCTTCGACTTCGCGCACCAATCCTTCTTCAAACGGGGTAATCATTTGGTGCTCGCGGCACATGTTCAAAATCCAGCGATCCGATTTGACGCTCACGAATTGTCTCCTTTTACGATGAGTCAGGAGAGATAACGGAACAGACGGAAATAACGGAATGGACGGAATTAAACCAAACAGATTTGC
>JAEUQP010000352.1 GCA_016789645.1 Acidobacteriota bacterium
ATCTCGAACCGCTACGACGAACTGGTCGGGTATGCGGTGTTTGCCGACTGGATTTTCTTCGCCTTGGCCGGAGCGGCGCTGATGGTCTTTCGTCGCACGATACCGGATGCTCCGCGCCCACTGCCGGTTCCGTTGTATCCATTGGTACCGATTTTGTTCATTCTGTTTGGGATGGGAATTGTCATCAACACCTTCGTCACAGACTGGAAGAATGCGCGGATTGGCGCTTTGATCATAGGGGCAGGCGTGCCAGTTTTTTTCTTGTGGAAACGGTTCGGTCGTTCATAATTCAAGCTTTAGCTTGTTCTGGGAGTGAATTCTGAATCTTATCAAGCTATGAAAAACAGCGTTTACATGACCTGGGCGAAGTATCACGCTTCGGCTCGATACAATCTGGCGAACAGCGGAATTCTCGGTTGCGACTTGAACGATCTGACGATCACGCTCGATGACGTTGCGATTAACGGTCCGAATCACGAAGGGTACGCGCCGTTGAAAGAAGCCATTGCGACAAAGTATGGCGTGAAGCCGGAGAATGTTGTTCCGGCGCAGGGAACTTCGATGGCGAATTTTCTGGCAATGGCGACTGTTGTCGAACGCGGCGACGAAGTGTTGATTGAACAGCCAACGTACGAACCGATGCTGGCGGCGCTTGGTTATTTGGGCGCAGAGGTCAAACGGTTTTCGCGCCGGATCGAAAATGGCTATCAAATTAACCTGGATGAATTGCAGCAATTGATTACGCCGCGAACCCGGTTGATTGTCATCACCAGTCCACACAACCCCAGCGGTGTTGCCATCAACAGTTCCTCAATGAAGCAAATTGGCGAACTGGCCAAATCGGTTGGCGCTTTTGTGCTGGTGGACGAAGTATACCGGGACATTTTGTTCGAAGACGCTGAACCTTGTGTGGCGACGCTTGGCGATCAATTCCTGACGACCAGCAGTTTGACCAAAAGTTACGGCTTGAGCGGGTTGCGCTGCGGCTGGATTTTGTGTTCGCCGGAACTGGCGGAGCGAATGCGGCGGCTGAATGATTTGTTTGGCGCGGTCGGTTCCGTGCCCAGCGATACCTTGTCGGTGGCGGCGTTTCGACAACTGGATCGGCTGGAAGCTCGCACACGAGCAATGATCGAAGTGAATACCAAATTGGTTCATAGTTTTTTGCGCGCTCATGAAGAGTTGCTGGAATGTGTTGTGCCGCCGCGTTCGATGATTGTTTTTCCACGATTGAAACATCACGCTGACGCTCAACCGCTGCACGATCAACTGCGGCAGTTGGAAACGTCCATCGTGCCGGGAAAATTCTTTGAATCGCCGCAACAGTTTCGACTGGGTTTTGCCGTCAAACCGGAAGATGTCGAAATCGGGTTGCAACATTTGTCGAAGGTTTTGCGCCAGCTTGGCTGAAATCGGTAAACTCACATTGAATGTCATCCATTGAACTCAACACAATTGGCGTGGTGGTCGGGCCGCACAAATCCGAAGCCTGGACGTTGGTCAACAGCCTTGATGCGTGGTGCCAGGAGCGCGGTGTGGCGATGAAGCTTCGCAAAGTGGAAGAAGCGCCCGCGTTTGATTGGCTGGCGGAAACTGAAAGCGAGTTGACGGAACACGTTGATCTGATTGTTTCGCTGGGCGGTGATGGCACGATGCTCAGCGTGGCGCGCTTTGTCGGAACGCGGCAAGTTCCGGTGCTTGGCGTCAATCTGGGGTCGCTGGGGTATCTGACCGAATTCACCAAAGAAGAATTGTTTGTGGCGCTGGAAGAATTGCGCGAAGGCAGTTTTTTTCTCGACCGACGCATGCTGCTCGATGTGCGGCTGACGCGAGGCGATGAGATTATCGCCTCGCAACGCGCGCTCAACGAAGCGGTGGTCAATTTCGGGTCGCCAGTGCGCATGGTCGAATTGGAATGCCGCATCAACGGCATGTTCGTGAACAGTTTTCGCGCCGATGGAATGATTCTGGCGACGCCGACCGGCTCCACCGCCTATTCGCTTTCGGCAGGCGGGCCGATTGTGCATCCCAGCATGTCGGCGATTTTGCTGACGCCGATTTGCCCGCACACGTTATCGAATCGCCCGGTGGTCGTGCCCGGCGAAAGCGTCGTGGATTTGATTTTTCCCGTCAGCAATGACGGGTTGGTGCTGACAGTGGATGGGCAGGTACAAATCGCTTTACAGCCCGGCGATCAGGTGACGGTATTGCGCAGCCAAACGACGTTCGATCTGATTCGGCCAACGAATCGAAACTACTTTGAGGTGTTGCGGCGAAAATTGAAGTGGGGAACTCGCTGAAGGAGGGAAGATGCTTTTTCCAATCGGTGACGACAATTCCGAACGGTATTCAACGCCTGTGGTGACGTACGCTTTGATCGGCGTCAACGTGCTGTTTTTCATTTATCAGACGATGAATCCAAAATTCACGTACGGATACAGCTACATCCCGGCGGAAATCGCGAATGGTCGTGATCTGGTGGGAACGTTCACGGTCGGCGGAGGGCGAATCGAATTGTTTTCTGGTCCCGTGCCGATTTATCTGACGCTTCTTTTTGCCATGTTCATGCACGGCGACCTGATGCACATCGGTGGCAACATGCTGTACCTCTGGATTTTCGGCGACAACGTCGAAGATCGAATGGGAAAAACGCGGTTTTTGATTTTCTATTTGCTGTGCGGATTGCTGGCCAGCGTTGCGCAAATTGTCGTCAAACCGAATTCACTGATTCCGAATCTTGGCGCTTCAGGGGCGATTGCCGGCGTGCTGGGCGGGTATCTGGTTCTGTTTCCCCATCAAGCGGTGAGGGTTTTGATGTGGGGACGCATCGCAGAAGTTCCGGCAATCATGGCAATCGGGCTGTGGGGAGTGATGCAATTCCTGGGCGGATTCGGGCAATTGGCTGCGCGCGGCGACAGAGGCGGCGTTGCTTATATGGCGCACGTCGGAGGGTTTGTCGCTGGAATCGCCCTGGTGTTTTTCTTCCGTGACAACAATCGTCAACCGCGTCGGCCAGTTCGTCGTACGCCGGAATATGACGAGTGGCGTTAGGCTGAAATGAACTTGAACTACAAACTGATTACCGATGCTGCCGATGTGCCGCAAATTGCCGACGATCTGCGCGCTCAACCGGTGATTGGTTTGGACACTGAAACGACCGGACTTGATCCGCACACGTCCAAACTGCGATTGCTGCAACTGGCCGCGCCCGACGCCAGTTACATTCTGGATTGTTTTCGTCTGCAACCCGAACAGCTTGCGCCGCTGCAAGAACTCATCTCCGCCGAACAACCAATCAAGATCGCTCATAACGCCAAATTCGACGCCAAGTTTTTGCTCAACCATCTGGGCTGGCGACTGACCGGGATTTTCGACACGTATCTGGCCAGCGTGCTGATTGCCGCTGGTGATGAAAATACCCGGCATGGATTGGAGCCGGTGGTCAGCCGGTTTCTGAATCAGCAGCTCAACAAAGACGCGCAGCTCAGCAACTGGGCGGGCGATTTGACGCGCAACCAGTTGGAATATGCCGCGCGCGATGCTCAGGTGTTATTGCCGTTGCGTGAAGCGCTGCGAAGCAGATTGGATGAATTGGATTTGCTGGTGACGGCTGATTTGGAATTCGCCGCTGTGCCGGCCATCACGGCGATGGAGTTGGCGGGCGTGTATCTGGATGTAGAGCGATGGAAAGCATTGTTAGCCCAGATGGCTGTTGAACGTGACGCGCTGGCCGACGAATTGCAGCAGGCCTTTGCCGCTGGCGCTTCGCAGATGAATTTGTTCGGCGAAGCCGATCCGATCAATCTGGACAGCCCGGCGCAAGTGAAAGAAGCGTTGGCCCGCATCGGCATCGAAATCGCCGACACGCGCGAATGGACGCTCAGCAAATTGGCACAGGATCATCCGGTCGTCGCCAAGCTGTTAGACCATCGCGGCCTGAGCAAAAATTTGTCTTCGTTTGGCGAAAACATTCTGGGTTATGTGAATCCTGTGACCGGGCGATTGCACGCGGATTTTCGCCAGTTGGGAACGCCGACCGGACGAATCACGACTTCTTCGCCGAGTTTGCAGCAGATTCCACACACGACGGAATACCGTTCCTGTTTTCGTGCTCCGGCGGGGCGCAAACTGATCGTTGCCGATTATTCGCAAATCGAAATGCGAATTCTGGCTGATTTTTCTGGCGACGAAGCCTTGCTGAAAGCGTTCGATTCCGGCGAAGACCTGCACCGGACAACGGCTTCGCAAATGTTCGGCGTGCCGCTGGCCGATGTTTCGCCTCGCCAACGTGAAAGCGCCAAGGGATTGAATTACGGGTTGATTTACGGAATGGGCGCGGAGGGGTTGGCCGGGCGCGTCGGAGCAACGGTTCAGGAAGCCGAAGGATTGATTGACCGGTATTTCAATGCCTATTCCGGCGTCGCGCATTGGCTGCACGAAGCCGCCGAAAGCGCTGTCCGCAACCGAGAAGCTCGAACGGCTTCAGGCCGATTGTGGAAATTCAGCCTTGATCCGAACGACCGCACGCAACAAGCAGCTCTGCGCCGTGTCGGCAAAAACACGCCGATTCAGGGAACGTGCTCAGACATTTTCAAACGAGCAATGACTTTGCTGGACGCTGCGCTGCTGGACTTGAACGCACAAATCGT
>JAEUQP010000353.1 GCA_016789645.1 Acidobacteriota bacterium
ACGCGATATCATTCGCTGATTGTCGAACGCAGCAGCATTCCGGCGGAACTGGAAATTTCGGCGACGACCTCGGACGGTTTGGTGATGGGATTGCGGCACAAAGAATTTCCGGCTTGCGAAGGCGTGCAGTTTCATCCCGAATCCATCATGACTACCGAAGGCAAAAAGCTGCTGGCAAACTTTTTGAAACTGAATTGATTTCTGAAATCCTGAACAACCTGATTTCCCGCCAAAGCCTGTCTCAGGCCGAAGCCGCCGCGTTGCTGGATGCAATGCTGGGCGACAGCACGACTGACGCGCAGATTGCTGCCGCCCTCGTGGCTCTGGCAGCCAAAGGCGAAACCGAAGAAGAGTTGGCAGGTTTTGCCGAAACGATGCGCGCTCGCAGCGCCAAGATCAGGACCAAGCACACGACTTTCATTGACACCTGCGGAACCGGCGGCAGCACAACCAAGACGTTCAACGTTTCAACAGCGGCGGCGTTTGTGGTTGCTGCCGCTGGTTTGCCCGTCGCCAAACATGGCAACGTCGGCGTCACCAGCAAATCCGGTAGCGCCGATGTTTTGCGCGCCTTGGGTGTTAAAGTGGATTTGCCGCCCGAACGAGTCACGGAAATTTTTGACGAACTCGGCGTCTGTTTTATGTTCGCGCCATTGCATCACGCGGCGACGAAACGAGTAGCAATGATTCGCCGCGAACTTGGTGTGCGAACGATTTTCAACTTGCTGGGGCCGCTGACCAATCCCGCCGGAGCGCCCTTTCAAGTGTTGGGCGTTTCATCCGAACCCGGCTGCGAAAAAGTGGCGAAGGCGTTGGCTCGGCTGGGAACCAAACGGACTTGGGTGGTGCGTGGAACAGATGGTTTGGATGAAATTACGCTGGCAGGCAAAACCGTTATTCACGAAGCAACCGCCGAGGGAGTTCGCCATTTTGAAATTTCGCCGAAAGAGTTTGGCTTGCGCGAAACCTCACTCGACAGTTTGCGAGGCGGTTCAGCGGAAGAAAATGCTGCAACGATTCGTGCGGTGCTCTCCGGCGAACAAACAGACTCAGCGCGCGATTTGGTGCTGATCAACGCGGCAGCTTCACTCTTTGTCGCTGGCAAAGCAGAAAGCATGCCAGCAGCGGCTGAACGCGCCGGTCAGGTTTTGGCCAGCGGCTCAGCGTTGGCGAAATTGGAAGCGTTCACGCGGTTGAGCAATTCCTGAATAGGGTAGATTGTGGATCGAGTTTGGGGCTGCATTCTTGGTGGAGCGATTGGTGACGCGCTCGGCGGTGCTTATGAAAACGCCCCGGTTCCGGTTGAGATTGACGATACCGAAGAGTGGGAACTTTCAGACGATACGCAACTGACGCTGGCTACTTGTGAAGCGATCATTGAGGCTGACGGTAAAGCCGAACCTGAATTGATTGCCGCGCGATTTGCTGAGTGGCACAAGCAAGGACGCATCACCGGAATCGGAGCCAGCACGCTCAAAGCGTTGACGGAGCTTGTCGCTGGTGGACATTGGGCTTTGGTAGGCAGAAAGGGCGACCGTGCGGCTGGCAATGGAGCAGCGATGCGAATCGCGCCGCTGGCTTTTTGTCTAAACCCGGCTGACCATTCAGCCAGACGAACAATCCGCGACGTGGCGCGAATCACGCATCATCACGAAGAAGCTTACGCCGGCGCGTTGGCCGTCGTCCTAGCCATTAACTTTGCACTCGACGGGCGTTGGAATGGAAGCGAAAGTTTATTGCGGCTGGTTGCTGAAAACCTACCGGACACGGCAGTGAAAGATCGGCTGAAAGGCTTGGACGAGCTTGATGTGACCGTGCCACTACCGGAAATTGCCGAACGCTTCGGCTGTTCGGGTTTTGTAGTTGAATCTGTCCCGCTAGCTTTGTTTGGCGCAAACCGCGTTAGGCAGTTGGGTTTTCAGGCGATGCTGGCAGAGTTGATCGCTTGCGGCGGAGACACCGATACAATCTCCGCCATAGCAGGGCAAGTCGCGGGAACCTTGATCGGCGGCGGTCAACTTCCGGCAAGTCTGGTCTTCCGATTGCCAGAACGTGAGTTGATCGAAACCGTCGCCAGCAAATTTGCAAAGGCAGTGAAACAATGACTGACATTCTGGAAAAAATCGTAGCCCGCAAACGCGAGCGTCTGGAAGAAGCCCAGCGCCGCGTTCCCCTTCACGAGCTAAAAGCTTCGATTCCGACGGTTGGTGGTCAGGGGATTTTCGCTCCGGCGTTGCGGCGCAAAGGTGTCAACATCATCGCCGAAATCAAACGCCGTTCGCCGTCCAAAGGTGTCATCCGCGAAAACTTCGATCCGGTCAGCATCGCTCGCAATTACACGGCGGGCGGAGCGGCGGCGATTTCCTGTCTGACCGAAGAAGATTTCTTTGACGGTTCGCTGGAGTATTTGCGCGCCGTGCGCGATGCGTCGCCGCTGCCGATTCTGCGGAAAGATTTTATCTTCGACGAATACCAAATTTACGAAGCTGTCTACGCCAAAGCCGACGCGATTTTGTTAATTGCCGCCATGCTCGGAGCTGAACAGTTCAACGACTTGCTGGAACTGGCGCACGGGCTGGGGATTGACACGCTGGTGGAAATCCACGACCGCGAAGAACTCGACAAGGTCATGCGCTACGACGTGCGACTGCTCGGCATCAACAATCGCAACCTGCGAACGTTTGAAACGCGATTGGAAACTTCGCTGGAACTGGCGAAAGACTTGCCACAGAGCATCACGCTGGTCAGCGAAAGCGGCATCCGCACCCGCGAAGACATTGACCGGCTGCGCGCTGCTGGCTTCCACGCGTTCTTGATTGGCGAAGAGTTGATGCGGGCGGACGACGAAACGGCAGCATTGAAAGTGATGATTTCCCGTCAGGAGTAGCTGGTGAATGGTTTTTGGTTGGGATGAGAATAAGAATCGAACCAACATTGCCAAGCATCGGATAGATTTTGCCGATGTGCTACAAATGTTTGACGGCCCGATGCAGGTTGAACCAGACACGCGAGAAGATTATGGTGAGGATCGCTGGGTCGGAATAGGGCTGTTGCGAAATATCGTTGCTGTTGTAGTTTTCGCTGAGCCAAGCACCGACACGATTCGGATCATTTCAGCTAGAAAGGCGAACAAGTATGAACGAACCAAATTTGAGCAGTGGCTTGCCGAATAATCAATCACGGACGGATTGGGAGTGGCTGGCAACGGCTGACGATGATGAGATTGACTACTCTGACATTCCGCCTTTGACGGAAACCTTTTTTCAACAGGCGAAATTGCGATTGCAAAGCGGCACAGCGATTCTCACAGTCAATGTAGATGACGAAGTACTGTCCTGGTTCAAAGCTCAGCAAAACGATTTTGAAAAGAGCATAAATGCAGCTCTTCGCAGCTATGCCGATGCGCACCGGTCTTGAACCTTTAGCACAATGTCACCAATCAAATTGAAAGTTTGCGGCATCACTTCGCTCGAAGATGCGCGCGCTGCGATTGATTGCGGCGCGGAGTTTCTGGGCTTCAACTTTTATCAAAAGAGTCCGCGGTACATCGCACCGGAAGCGGCGCGTGCAATCATCGAACAACTGCCGAGCAGCGTGACGACGGTTGGCATTTTCGTCAACGAAGCTCAGCCGCAAGATGTAATTGAAATTCTGGACGTCAGCAGCGCGCAACTGGCACAGCTTCACGGTGATGAAAATGCTGCGTACTGCTCGGCAGTTGGAGCCGAACGAGTTATCAAGGCGTTACGAGTTGGCGAAAGCTTCGATGTGCGGCAAGTTTTGAATTATCCGGCGTGGGCGATTTTGCTGGATGCCTTTGACAAAAACTTATACGGCGGAACGGGCAAGATTGCGAATTGGGACGTGGCGCGCGAAGCGGCGAAATTGACTCGATTGTTTTTGGCGGGCGGCTTGTCGCCGGAAAACATTGTCGAAGCGATTCAATCCGTCGAACCGTTTGCCGTGGATGTGAACAGCGGCGTCGAAAGCGCGCCGGGGATAAAAGACGCAAACCGATTGCGAACATTGAAACAGGAGATGGAGAAGACCAAATGAATTTTTCTGCCTTGCCGGATTCGAGCGGGCATTTCGGGCCGTATGGCGGCAGCTTTGTGCCAGAAACATTGATGTATGCGCTCGATGAACTGAAAACCGCTTACGCCGTCGCCAAAGACGATCCCACCTTTCAGGAAGAGTTCTATCGCTTGCTGCGCGAATTTGTCGGGCGGCCTACGCCAATTACCTTTGCCGAACGACTGACCAACCACCTGGGCGGCGCGCAGATTTACTTGAAACGCGAAGACCTGAACCACACAGGCGCTCACAAAATCAACAACGCGCTGGGGCAAATCCTGCTGGCCAAGCGAATGGGCAAACGCCGCATCATTGCCGAAACCGGAGCCGGTCAGCACGGCGTAGCGACGGCGACGGTTTGCGCGTGGGCGGGTTTGGAGAGCGTGGTTTACATGGGCACGGAAGACATGCGACGACAGGCGTTGAACGTTTTCCGAATGCGATTGATGGGCGCGGAAGTGCGCGGCGTCGAATCCGGCAGCAAGACGTTGAAAGATGCCATCAACGAGGCTCTGCGCGATTGGGTGACGAACGTCGGCGATACGCATTACCTGCTTGGCTCGGTGTTGGGGCCGCATCCGTATCCAATGATGGTACGCGATTTTCAGAGCGTGATTGGCCGCGAAGCTCGTGCGCAGATGCTGGAACGCACAGGGCGATTGCCGGATTATCTGGTCGCTTGTGTGGGCGGCGGCAGCAACGCCATGGGATTGTTTTACGATTTCCTCAACGATGAATCGGTCAAAATGATTGGCGTTGAAGCGGGCGGTCGCGGGCTTTCGCTTGGTGAACACGCGGCGCGATTTTTGGAAGAGGGCGGCGGGCGCATTGGCGTGTTGCAAGGCACGCGCAGTTACGTTTTGCAGGATGATCGCGGACAGGTTTCGTTGACCCATTCGATTTCCGCCGGGTTGGATTACGCCAGCGTCGGGCCGGAGCATGCTCATCTGCACGACGCCGGACGCGCCGAATATGTCTTCGCCGATGATGACGAAGCGCTGGCGGCGTTTCAGTTGTTGTCGAAGCTGGAAGGAATCATTCCGGCATTGGAATCGTCGCACGCGATTGCCGAAGTCGTGAAACTGGCTCCGCGTTTGTCGCCGGAGCAAACCATTCTGGTCAATCTGTCCGGGCGCGGCGACAAAGACGTTCACACGGTTGCCGATGCGCTGAACGAGAAACTCTGATGGCCGAACGCCCAATCAAAGCCGCTGAGCTGGTGGCCAAGGTCAAAGAGATGATGGGCGACCAGCTTGTCTCTGTCATTTATCGCGACCGCATTCGCTCGATCCGCACGCGCAGTTATAAACTGTGCGCCCCGGCGAAACCGGCTTCGATTGAAGTGATGCACACGCTGCTCGGCGTGGAGTTGAAAATCGGAAAGCGTCGCCTGCTCTGCCCTGATCTGGCGACAGCTCGTTACCTGAGCGTGTTTGCCCGATTGGGAGTCGCTGATGTCGCCGTGCCGTATGACATTACGCAGATTTCCCGACTGGCCGATGACCTGGAATCATCGTGGTTTCGCATGCTGATGCTGGTGGAACATTTGACTGCGACGCGCAGCGAACGGCTTCGCAGCAAAGTCGCCAATCTGTTAATCGCCGAACAGCGCTTGGAAATCACGACGCTCGGCGCTGGTCCCGCCATCCCCGAATTCAACCAGAACACTCGACAACGCAGGCCGAAATACTGGACCAAGCCCTGACTCAAACGAGGATTCAAT
>JAEUQP010000381.1 GCA_016789645.1 Acidobacteriota bacterium
GGACAGGATTTTGTTCAGGATGAACGGGATTCAGGCTTGGCGGGTTGGCCCCAACCACTAATGTTCCTGTCAATCCTGTCAAAAATCTTGTTCATCCTGTTTTCTTACACTCTGTCCCAATGTTGCTTGTTCTGATTTAGAAGAGAAATTCCCGAAAAACTGGTCATCGGGGAATTTCCATAGATTGCGTTGGCACCATTGATTCCTAAGTACCCGAGAAGAAGTCTTCAAAATACGAAAGGCTGTCTGGCGGAGCGGGTATGATTGATTGCTGATAAGAACGAACAAAAGCTACACCTTCACATGTTTTGAGTAAAGAGAAATTTTGCTTACTCGTAGGAAATAAAAAAAGGCGCTCGAGTTAGATCGAGCGCCTTCAAGTTGTAAGGGGAGAAGTGAAGAATTTTGCGAAAGCTGCGCGAAGTCCCCATGCGGCTCCGCCCCCGTTTCGCCAAGCCGCATTGCGATGGCGCGGCTTTCGCAAACTGGATTCAACCGCTCATCAAGGCATCGGACAGCTTGGCGAGTTGTTGAGAATGTTTCGGTCTTTCAAGGGGAACGTCGTATCCGGTTGTTGTCGTTTGATCATTGCGCTGCCGGTGTTTCGTGGCGCAATCAAACAGCGATCAAACGATGCGCTGACGCGAGAATCGTCATACAGCGTGACGACACAACCGACGCGCCGGATTTCGCCCTGGCCAATCATCGTGAAGCCGCCCACTCCGCAACGAACGAATTTGTATTCGCCCGTGAAAGTGTTGAAAAGCAGATAATCGCCTGTGGCATCGTCCTGAATGCTGGCGTCCCAAACGGTGACGGTGAAGCTGCACGAAGCGGTCGCTCCGCCGGAATCCGTCGCCGTGCAAGTGACGGTCGTCACTCCCAGATTGAAGGCCGATCCCGAAGCCGGCGAACACACCACCACCACACCGGGACAATTGTCCGTTACGGTCGGCGCAGGGAAGTTGACGATGGCGTTCATCGTTCCAGGCGTAGCCGAAATTGCGTCCTGATTCGGGGGGCAGACGATTACTGGCGGAGGATTCTGCGCCACCGTTGTCGCTGAAGCCGAATTGTTGGCCGGATTCGGATCCGCCGTTGATGCGCTGATGGTGGCCGTGTTGTTGATGATCGAACCATCAGACAGCGAACAGTTGGCCACGGTGTTGAACGTCACAGTTCCGGTTGCGCCAACCGCCAGCGAACCATAGCTCACAGTTCGATTTTGCCCCGCACCGCCGCACACACCTCCAGCATCTGCCGTACAGCCGACAAAGATGGCTCCGACTGGCAACAGATCGTTCAAGGTCACCGAATTGGCAATGCTCGGCCCGTTGTTGCGAATCGTGATCGTGTACGTCAACGGATTGTTGGTCACCACCGGGTCAGGCGTATCCACTTTGGAAATGACTTCCAGGTCGGCCTGCGCAATGACGTTGGTTGAAACCGTAGCCGTGCTGTTAGCCGGAGGATCAAAAGCATCCGTGGTGGCCGTTGCGGTGTTGTTGATCGTTGAAGCATTCGGCGTTGCCGCGTCAACTTTAACGACGATCGTAAACGCCGCGGTTTCGTTGTCGGCGACAGTTGCTTTCGTGCATTTCACTGTGCCGCCGCTTCCCACTGCCGGGAACGTGCAGCTCCAACCTGTCGGAGTCGTTACCGAAACAAACGTGGTGTTGGCTGGCAAAGTGTCGCTGACCATTGCATTGGTTGCGGCATCGGGGCCATCGTTTGTCAGGTTAAGCGTGTAAGTCAGGTTCGTCCCTGCAACGACCGGATTGGGCGAAGCCGTTTTGGTCAATCGCAGATCGGCGCTGACCAATCCCAACGCGCTGTCCAACCGCAACCGCGGGCGAGTGGTGTTCGTAGGCATCGAACCGCGTGTGTCCGTGATCGGCACGCCTGTGTTTTGGAATTGAGTCAGAACCGTTCCGACCGCGTCATTGCCGTGACCGGGTGAAGCCTTGAACACTGCCCAGGCTCCTGCGACGTGCGGCGCAGCCATCGAAGTTCCGCTTTTGAATCCGTAACTGTTCACCGAGGTTCCGGGAATTGCCGATTCAATGTTGCCTCCCGGAGCGAACAGGCTCAGGAACGGGGTGACATTCGACGAGGCTCGTACGTTGTCGTCCTTGTTGGTGGAACCAACGCTCACCGCTGTCGAAATGCACGCTGGTGCGCCCATCGCGTCGGTGAAGCCGTCGTTGCCCGAAGCAATTACCGTAGCAATGCCCAGCGAACGCAGGTTATCAATCACCGTTTTTCGGGAATCACCGTCGCAAGTCGTCGTGTTCATCCCACCGCCGAGGCTCATGTTTACGGCGGCGATGCGGAAAATAGGATTGCCACCGCCATCGGTCAGATTGGCGAGTGTCAGCACGCGTTCCAAACCAAGAATCTGGTCGGAAACAAATGAGCGGGCACATGGCGCAGTGTCCGTGCCGCAGTCTGACGCTTTGCTGGAAAAGACCTGGATGGCAATGACGTTGGCGTCTCTGGCCACGCCGGAAATGGTTTGGCCGTTGGTTTTGGTGACGGCTCGACCGGCGGCGATGCCTGCCACATGAGTTCCATGATCGCATCCGTCAACGCCAGCAGCGCAAGGAGCGCCGGAACCTGCCGCTGTGGAGTTCGTCCCGCCAGGGCAAACGGACGTAAAGTTCACGCCGCTGACCGTTGTGGTCGAAGAAAAACAACCTTCGGAAACGACTTTGCCGCCATTTAAGGCCGGATGCGTGCTGTCAACGCCTGTGTCCAGAATGGCCACAGTTTGTCCTGCGCCGGTAAAACCTGATGCCCAGGCCGCGTCTGCGCCGACAATTCGCGTGCTGTCAATCAGCGAAGGCCGGTCAGCCACGTCTTCCTGAATCTGGAAAATTTCCGGCGACTGTTTCAACTGCTCCAACTCTTCGGCGCTGACTTCCATCGCCAAGTAAGGGATGTACTGGAATCGTTTGACCGATTCGCGGTTGGTGGTTTGCAGCCGATTCAGCAATGACTGCTGCGCTTGAGCAATCAACTGGTGCTGAGAATCTTTATCTTCCTGACGTTTCAGAAAACCTTCAGCGCGATAGGCAACCGGCAATCGAACGCCGACAATCACGCGGACGGGTTTCCCGCCCTGAGCTTTTTTCGCCAGTTCGGCAAATTGGCGTTCGATGTCGGCTGACCGAGCGAATTGCAAATCTTTGAGCGCCTGGTCTTGTCCGGCAAGGTTGGGTTGATTGGTTGATCCTTGTTGGGCGGAAACAGCGGAATGGAAAACTTCTGTATGCGTGATCAAACCTGCGATAACCATCGTCAGGCAACACGCCGCCAGCAGCATTCCCAGCTTCCGAGTCCATTCGCCCGTGAACCGGTTGATTGGGCTGAGCTTCATTTTGTTTAGCATCGGTTTCTCCAGATTGAATTGACTGAAATCTCAAAAGAACCGCGTTGACCCACACGGCGCGGGCTGATCTTCGACAGCGGTTTCTTTCCTCCATCTGGGTAAGCGCAAAAACGGTGGTGAGACTTGAATGGCGGAGAAACTTTTTGCTGCTCTGACGCCTATGTCGCTCGAACTGCCCAGTTTGCTCCGTTCACACGAAATCCCTGATGGCCGCAAGTGAGGCCAAGCGAGCAGTTAGCTTTCCTTCTGCAACGCAAGTTTTCTGTTCCCGTGCGCCGCGTCACGGTATGGAAAACTTCTCGGAATTTGAGTCAGTGTTTTCCTACGCGACATTATTTCCTGGTTTTTCGACAAAAAAGTTCTTGCCCCCCAGCAAGCGATGTACCTTGCGCGCGTCTCAAATTCAAAGCTCATTCAATTCCAAATTCGATTGATCGTTCGTTGCCGCGAAAGCTGGAAAGTTTGGTCTGCAACGACGATTGATCCTTTGTCGTCAGCAGAAGCCTCTTTGGCCACCCCCGAAGTTTCTTCCGACAGCCAAGCCGGACTTGGTTCACCAAGTCATTCGCAGGAGTGTGT
>JAEUQP010000396.1 GCA_016789645.1 Acidobacteriota bacterium
GCAAGTCAGAAAGCTGCAACAACAGCGATTCAGCGGCGAACACGTGTTTTGCAATGCCCAGATGCCTCCGCGATTGATTCGCAAATACTGCCAGCTTGACGCGCCGTCTCAGCAATTGCTGGAACGCGCAATGATGAAACTCGGATTGTCGGCGCGGGCGTATGACCGTATTTTGAAAGTCAGTCGCACCATCGCCGATCTGGAAGGAATGGAACAGATCGCGGAACAACACATTTCCGAAGCCGTCCAATACCGCACGCTGGATCGTACGTATTGGCAATAAACCTCTTTTGGTTGGCGCTACACTTTGCTGAAGCGGCGGCTGATCAAACCGCCCGCAACGAGCAGCAGCGCCCCGACCGCGGAAAGGATCGCTCCGCTGCGAAAGCTTGGCGCGCGAAACACGAATTCGATATCGTGATTGCCAGGAGGCAACTCAACTCCACGCAAAGTGAAGTTTACGCGTTCCACCGGAACGCGCTGGCCATTCACCCACGCTTCCCAGCCGCGAAAATAGATTTCGCTCAAGACTAGAAATCCCGCCGTTGCATTATTGGTCTGCAATTCGATGCGTTGCGGTTGGTAACGAATCACGTTCACTTCGGATTTTGCCGGTTCGCTGGCAGTCGTGTTGGGCGCCAAATTCGCCAGCGGAGTTTTCAATTGCCGTTTGCCGAACAACTCGCTTTCCAGCAAGACGGTGTCGCGTAAATTCACTGGCGAACCGTTGTTGAGTCTGCCGGTTTTGATTGCGCTCAGCACCTCGGCGCTGGGAACAACCACGGCTTGAGGTGCGAACCAGGCGCGCGGCAAAACCTTCAGGTTTTCGTATACGCCGACCGCGCCGAATCGCGCGACCTGTCGCCAACGATCCGGCGCCAAAGCCAGCGCTTCCAGCGGTTGCGAAACGCCGGTCTCCGCATCGAACAACGACGCGCGCGCAATGGTGATGTCGGCTTCGTTGGCCAGATATTTGAGTTCGATGCTGGCAATTTCCACACGGTCAAATCGCAATCGCGCCAGAAAACGATGCCCTTGAAACCCTCCGGCATCCCACGATTCGCCAATGGGCGCCCGGGCGTGTTTAATGCGCGCTTGCACGTCCGCGCGATCAATTGCCCATTCCGACGTGTCACGACCGGCTTGCAGCTCGCGTTGGATGACGCGTCCGTCTTTGGTTTTCAACGTGATGGCGACTATGGGCGTTCCGTCGGGCAAATCATCCGAATTGCCCATCGCGGAAATCACGGCCAGTTCGGTGGCGAATCCCTTGGCTTGAAGCTGTGCAACGTTGCCAGGTCTGAGCAGCAAGCTGATCGGCGGATCGTTGAAGCTGATGCCTTCGATCAACAATTTCGGCGAACTTTCCGACACGTCTGCGCGTTCGGCCAGCATATATTTTGCGTTCAGCAGGTTCAGCCCCTGATGTGATGAATCAAACGTTTCGGGTTCGGCGATGTAACCGTCCAGCGTGATCTTTCCGGCAATTTCCGCCATTTGTCCCAGCCGGATCGGGTCATATCCGTTTATGCTCTGCAAGCCGCGCGCAATTGAAATGTTCGGGTAATTGAGCAAATCGGTGCTTGCCTTGAACGGATTTTCGGAATGGCTGACCGTGCGAAACGCATTCCAATCCGGTTCGCGCGCTTTGATGAATTTGACCGAGTCGGAATCGGCCAGCCGCTGCGCGACGTTATAGGTTTGGTCGTCAATCAATCGCCATTCAAACGAAAATCCCCACGCCGCCAAATCCAGAAATAGCACCAGCACCAGCGCGGCTCCGGCCAGCGAATGCCAGCGTCGCGCATAAACCAGCAGGGCAAACACGCTCAATACAAAAAACACCACCGGCACGTAAAGGTCAGGATTCGTCAGTTGCCCGGCTTCCACGGGCAGCGGGGTTTCCATCATCAGACGCTCATCAAAGAAGCGATACACAATCACCGCCGCGCCGACAATCGCCGTCAACAGTGCAATACTTTTCAGCAGGATTCGGCGCGCAACGGTTCGATCCATTTGCGACAATACCGTCACGCCCAGTCCTGCCAGCATTGCCAGCGCGAAATTCATTTCCATGAAGTTTCGCCCTGATGCGCGAAACAGGTT
Source organism: Acidobacteriota bacterium (assembly GCA_016789645.1). Lineage (GTDB taxonomy): Bacteria > Acidobacteriota > Blastocatellia > RBC074 > RBC074 > RBC074. Next base: position 2,107 of record JAEUQP010000396.1, read on the forward strand.
GTACACCGGAACCTTGTGCATCAGTTTGTACAACCCGAATGGCAGGTTGGAACCAAACGCCAGCAACAGCGCGACGAGGGCGCAGATCGTCCAGAATCGTATGAACAGCGCCGTTTCTTTTTCCCCGATTGAATCTGTCTTCGTGGTTTCTATGTGTGACTTCGTGGAAGAAACAAACTTTCTGGCAAAGATGGCTGCAAACGCCAGCAACCACGCCGCCATGCCCACGTAACCGCAGGTTTCCGCCAGATTCCACTGGCCCCAGTACGAGACTCGATAAGGTTCCAGCGCGGCTCCGCCAAAGTAATACGGAAAGAACAATTCAAAGATTTGCCGAGGCGGAAACGAGAACTGCGAAAAGTAGTGATAATCAATTCCGGCGCGGTCGCCCAGTCGTTGCAGTTCGCGGGCGGGCAAGACTTGAATCATCGAAAGCAATCCGCCGCACATCACCATCGCCCACAGCAACCCGACCAACCGTTTCCGGTCGGCTGATTGA
>JAEUQP010000398.1 GCA_016789645.1 Acidobacteriota bacterium
CTGAAGCTTTCCGGTTTGCAAAAACCCGTGCGCGTGCTGCGCGATGAATGGGGCATCGCGCACATTTACGCCGAAACGCAGGACGATTTGTTTTTCGCGCAAGGCTTTGTCGCCGCGCAAGATCGGTTGTGGCAAATGGATCTGTGGCGGCGACAAGGCGAAGGCAAGTTGGCGGAAATTCTCGGCCCCAGCGCCGTCGAACGCGACAAATTCGCTCGGCTGGTACGCTATCGCGGCGATATGAAAGCCGAATACGAATCTTATGCGCCCGACGCCAAACCCATCATCGAAGCGTTTGTGCGCGGCGTGAACGCGCAAATCGCTCTGGTCAAATCCACTGGCAAATTGCCGATTGAATTTCAGCTTGCCGGTTATGAACCCGAACCGTGGACGCCCGAAGTTTGCTTGACGCGCATGGCCGGTTACGTGATGACGCGCAACGCTTCGACCGAAATTCAACGCGCTGTGCTGGCGCGCGAATTCGGCAAGGAATTTGTGGACGAATGGGTCGAAACCGAGCCGAAACGAAAGCTGGAAATTCCTGAAGGACTCGATCTTGCCGGCATTGATTCAAAAATTCTGGCCGGAGCCACTGCCGCCGGAGCCGCCGTCAATTTTGCGCCGAATCCGAATTCCAAAGACGGCAGCAACAATTGGGTGATTGACGGCACGATGAGCGGGACGGGCAAACCTCTGCTGGCGAATGATCCGCACCGAACCATCGCGCTGCCCAGTTTGCGGTATCTGGTTCATCTGAACGGCCCGGGCTGGAACGTGATCGGCGCGGGCGAACCCGCCTTGCCCGGAGTCGCCGCTGGCCATAACGAACAGGTCGGATTCGGTTTCACCATCGTCGGCATTGACCAACAGGATTTGTATGTCGAAGAAGTGAATCCCGCCAATCCGAACGAATATCGCTGGCAAGGAAAATGGCAGCCGATGCGCGTCGAACGCGAGCAAGTCAACGTCAAAGGCGAAGCGAAACCGCGCGAAATTGAACTGAAGTTCACCACACACGGCCCCATTGTGTACGAAGACAAAGAGCGCCGCCGAGCTTACGCGTTGAAATGGGTTGGCAGCGAACCGGGCACGGCTGGTTATCTGGCGTCGCTGTCGCTGAATCGCGCGCAAAACTGGCCGGAATTTTTGAAAGCTTTGGAACGTTGGAAAGTGCCTTCGGAAAATCTGGTCTACGCGGATGTTGACGGAAACATTGGCTGGGTGGCCGCCGGAATGACGCCGATTCGCAAAGGCTGGTCGGGGCTGCTGCCCGTTCCCGGCAATGGCAACTACGAATGGCAAGGATTTTTGCCGCTCAAGGATTTGCCGCAAACATACAACCCGGCCAAGCATTTCATTGCCACCGCCAATCACAACATTTTGCCGCCGGGGTATGACAAAGAACTTGGGTACGAATGGTCAAATCCGTTGCGTTTTTTGCGAATCGCAGAAGCGCTCGGTTCGGCAAAGAACAAATTCACCGTCGAAGATTTTCAGCACTTGCAGCACGACGAACTTTCGCTGAACGCGCGCGCGCTGACTGCCGTGCTTGGCGAAGCAAAAAATCCGCCTACCGATTTGCAACCTTACGTTGAACTGCTGACCAAGTGGGATTGCAGGCTCGGCAAAGATTCTGCCGCCGCCGCGCTCTACGAAATCTGGTTGCCGAAACTCCCCTCCGCGATTTTCAAAGCGCACGTTCCCGAAAAAGCGTGGTCACAAGTCAGCCGTGGGATTCAACCCGGCAAAGTGGTTGATGCGCTGCGAAATCCTTCGCCGCGATGGTTTGGCAATGATGCGGTTGCGAATCGCAATGCGATTCTCTGGAAAACGCTGGCGGAAGCCGTCGCCGAAGCGAAAAAGTTGCTCGGTAATGATCCGTCGAAATGGCGTTGGGGAACGTTGCACGTAGCGCCGTTCAATCACCCGCTGGCGCCCAACGCTGACCACCGCGCGTTGTTCAATCTGCCTGCGCCAGAACGCGGAGGCGATGCCAACACCGTCAACAACACCAGCGGCACGGGATTTCGCCAGGGGCACGGAGCGTCGTTTCGTGAAATTCTGGATGTGGCCGATTGGGATCGTTCGGTGGGAACCAATGTGCCTGGGCAATCGGCGCAACCCGGCAGCAAACATTACGGTGATTTATTGCCGATGTGGGCGGATGGAAAATACTTCCCGCTGCTGTACAGCAAAACAAAAGTTGAAGCTGCGGCAAAAGACCGGCTGACGCTGGAACCGAAATGACGAACCACGGATCAGCACAGACAACAGACACCTTTGCTCTGTGCTGCCCGTGGGTTCGATTTAGCCAGGAACTATTTGACCGAAACTTTTAGCGTGTAGCGCGCGATTGGATGGCCGACTACGTAAATGTAATAGTCCGTTGTTTTGGGAATCTTGCCGCTCCAACGTTTGCCATCGTTTGATACGGTTCCGAATTCTACCTGTGTTCCGTTGAAAAAATTCGAGGATTCGCTGACGGTAAATTCTGCCCGATTGTCTTCTTTGCGCTGCCACGAAAACTCCACCGTCAGCGTTTGTCCTTTGCGAACGCGAATCACGTAACTGTCATGCGATTCTCCGCCGATTTCCCCTTTAGCTGTTGCTGAATTTCGCAACCGTTTTTTAGGTGTGGTGTCGTCTTGCGCCCGGATTACATTCACAGCCAACACAACAATCGCCATCGTGGCCAGAAGCAAACAAACTCTTCGTGTATTGATTCGCATAACAATTTTCCTTTCAGGTTGTATCAGCGTTGGACTGGTGATTTGGATGCGTCCAAAAGTTCAGCCAGGTATTGATTCCACAGTGCAGGCAGCGAATGCGTCCCGTGGCCGCGCGTTTGATCGCTAATCGGAATCAGGATAAAACGACCTCGTTTGACGCGTTTGATCTCGCGTTCGGCGATGCCGAGTTCCGGCGGATTGACTTGATCATCAGCGGAATTGATCGCCACCAGTGGCGCTTTGATTGTTTCCAGCAATGGCTGCGGGTTGTAATCGCGCGATGCGGCGAACTGGTACAGCATATCGTTCGCGTCCTTGCCCCGCACCGCATTCTCCACCGCGTTGTCGAACATTCGGTCGGCGTCTTCGCGCGTCGGTGCTTGTTTCTGCATCTGCAACGGAATGCTGCTCATCATCAACAGCGTGTAATTGGCCGCGATCAAACCGCGCGGTTGTTGTTTGTAATCGCCGTTGTTCCATTCCGGGTCCTTGGTGATGGAATCAATCACCATTCGGCGAAAGTACCGATTGCGTCCGGCAATTTGCACCGGCAAGCTGGCCAGCGGCATCAGTGCATCCATAAAGTCGGGATACTTTTCGCCCCACACCCACGTGTGCATTCCGCCCATCGAAGTCCCCATCACCAGACGCAAATGATTGACGCCCAGATGTTCGGTCAACAGCCGGTGCTGCGCCGTGACCATGTCGTTGTAATTGTATTTGGGAAACTTCGCGCGCAATCCATCGCTTGGCTTTGAAGACTGGCCGTGGCCGATACCGTCAGGCAGGATGATGAAGTATTTTGTGGCGTCCAGCAGTTGCCCCGTGCCGAACAATTGCCCGGCGAATTGCTGCGACAAAAACTGCCTGCCTGTGCCTCCCGTGCCGTGACCGATCCAAACCGCGTTGGTGACGTTGCCGGAAGCATCGCGTTCGGGCTTGCCCAACGTGCGGTAATGCAGCCGCAATTCCGGCAAGGTCTCGCCGCTTTCAAATCGGAAATCGCGGATGACGTAATCGCCTTCGGTCGGCGTCGGCAGTTGCTGCGCCCTTGCTGATATGCAAGCAAGCAAAACGACCAAAGAAATACAGAATATTCGGTTGATCATACGGGGCCTCTTGGTGAATTGAATGTTTATTTGCCAACCACCGGCAAGCCGCTCGGCACAGAAGCCGGAACAACCGGCGGCGAGGCAAGATCGTTTAGGCTTTTTAGAAACCCAACCAAATCTTTTTTCTGCTGCTCGGTCAATTCCAGCTTGGCGACTTTCGAATCCTGGCTGTAAGGATTCTGGCCGCGTCCGCGCCCGCCACCATCGTTGTAAAACTCCACGATTTCTTCCAGCGTCTTGAATGCGCCGTTGTGCATGTAGGGAGCAGTGCGTTCGACGTTCCGAAGCCCGGGCGTTTTGAACATGCCGAATCCATCCTGCCGACGAAGCACGGCTCCAAAACCGGGATCAGGATCAATCGGGGCGTTTTTGTCCGGCGAAGTCGTCGTGCCAATCGAAGACAACACTCCATCGTGAAAATGCGGCGGCGTATGACACACCGCACATTGCCCTTGCCCCATAAACACCACCAGACCGCGAAGCTGTTCAGTCGTCAGTGCATCGTCTTTGCCTTTGGCAAAATGATCGTACTTGGTTTCGGTGATGTTCAGCTTGCGTTCAAACGCGGCAATGGCGCGCGCGATATTTTGCAGATTGATTTCGCTGCCATCCTGTTTGGATTTGAAGCCAAACGCCTTTCCGAACAGTTCGCGGTATTGTGGAACCGCTCGCAACCGTTTCAGCAACTCGGCTAGATCGTGCTGGTTCATTTCGTTTTCGGCGAACAACGGAACCAGCACCTGCTCTTCCAGCGTGCGAACGCGCCCATCCCAAAACTGAAATTCATTGAACGCGACGTTGAAAATGCTCGGCGTATTGCGCGGAAGCTCCGGCCCGGTGCCAGCACGATGCGCTCCGTATCCTTTTCCGCCCGCGCCAACGCCTTTGATCAGACCGTCAGCCATGCCGAAATCCGGATGGTGACACGACGCGCACGAAGTCGTTTTGTCGTTCGATAAAATCGGGTCGAAAAACAGTTGATAGCCGAGTTCGACTTTGGACGCTTCGCCCAAATTGTTG
>JAEUQP010000409.1 GCA_016789645.1 Acidobacteriota bacterium
TGCGGCGGCGAAAAGACGACGCGATTGCCATGACTCACCTGGAACCGTATCTCGATCGTCGCGCCGGAAAATTGTCCGGCGGATGGAAACAGCGACTGGCGCTGGCCTGCGCCTTCATCCACGAACCGAAGCTGATGTTTCTGGATGAACCGACGGCAGGCATTGACCCTGTGGCACGACGCGATTTGTGGGACTTGCTCTTTCAGTTGTCGGGGTTGGGCGTGACCTTTTTCGTCACCACGCATTACATGGACGAAGCCGAACGCTGCGGGCGGGTTGGCTACATTTACCTGTCCAAGCTGATCGCCAACGGCACACCCGATGAGTTGAAAGAAATTCCTGAAGTGTCTCCGCCAGGCACACGGCGCATTGAAATCAACACCAGTCACACGTCCAACGCTTTGGCCGCGATCAAACGCCAGCCTTATGTCCACAGTGCAACGATCTTCGGACAATCCATTCATCTGTTAATGGACAATCAAGTCAGCCTGGATAAAGTCAAAAGTGACTTGGCTTCTGACGGGTTTGCCGAAGCTGAGATGTTTCCGATCAAACCTTCGCTGGAAGATGTGTTTGTTACTTTGACGAATTCACTTAAGGAATAAGCTCATGCCAGTCGCCGACCGACAAACGACAAACGACAGCCGACAAACGTCGAAAACGAATCCCTTCAACGGAATGATTCCGGTGTTGCGCAAAGAAGCGATTCATATCAGCCGCGACCCTTCGGCGCTGTTTTTCACGATTGTGTTGCCGATGATTCAACTGCTGATGATTGGTTTTGCCATCAATACCAATATCCGCGACATCCCGACTTCGGTTTACGACGCGGCGAAGACTCAGGAAAGCCGCCGATTACTGGATCGTTTCGTCAATTCGGATGATTTCAAAATCGTCAGCTATGTTGATTCGGAAGATGACCTGAACCGCGAAATCATTGCCGGACGCGCGCGCGTCGGCGTCAAAATTCCGCCGGATTATTCGCGGCGCCTGCTGGCCGGACAAACCGCCAGCTATCTGGTGCTCGTGGATGGTTCGGATTCTTCGGTCGCTGGCGAAGCCCTCAACGTCTCCAACGCCATTGCGTTGCGCGAATCGCTGGAGCGCAGTTTGAGCGTCACCTCTGTCCGCCAAACCCTGCCCATCGAAGCTCGCCCCAAAGTGCTGTTCAATCCGGATTCCAAGTCAGCGAATTTTCTGATTCCGGGCATGATTGCCGTCTTGATGCAAATGATGACCGTTTTGATGACAGCCATCACCATCGTCCGCGAACGCGAACGCGGCACGCTGGATCAGTTGTACATGACGCCGGTCAAACCACTGGGGTTGATGATGGGCAAAATCGTGCCTTATGCGGTGGTGGCTTATGTCGAAGTCTTGATCCTGCTGTTTTTCATGCGCTGGGCGTTTGGCGTGCCGATTCGCGGCAGCATTTTGCTGCTAATGTTGCTGGTCGCGCCGTTCATTTTGACGATGCTGGGGTTCGGTTTGCTGGTTTCGACCAAGGCACAGACTTATCAGGAAGCGACTCAAATGGCGTTTGGAACGATGATGCCTTCAATCTTTCTGTCGGGATATATCTTTCCGATCGACACCATGCCAGTCCAATTTCAGGTCATCAGCAGCTTCATTCCGACGACCTACTTGATTCAAATCTTTCGCGGCGTCATTCTGCGCGGCGCAGAGTTGCAGGATTTGTGGCGTCAGGGATTGATCCTGTCGGCGATGAGCATTGTGATGATTGTCATTGCGGCGCTGCGGTTCCGAAAAAAAGCCGGGTAAATCCGTCTGACGTGAATTCTCGTAAAACCGCATGCATACCTGTTTCGTTAGTCAAAACGTACTCAATTACAATCAGGAATCAAGCAGGAGAAAAGCAGAGAACATCCCATGACTGAATCATTGGAAATTCCCCCGATCGAATCGCCGCCCGAAAGCTGGTACGGGATGCATGCCGGAACTGTGCTGGCCGACCGCTATCGAGTCGAACGATTGTTGAGCAAAGGCGGCATGGGTGCGGTCTTTGAAGCGACTCAGCTTGGCCTGGATCGCGCCGTTGCCGTCAAAATGTTGCTGCCCACGCTCAGCCGCGACGAAAAAGTTCAAGAGCGATTTCGCCGCGAAGCGCGTTCAGTCGCGGCGCTTCGCCATCCGAACATCATTCAGATTTACGATTACGGCATCAGCGAACATGGGCCGTACATCGTCATGGAATTCGCGCGCGGCCAAAGCCTGCGCCAGTTGCTACGCAATGGCGCGATGAACATTGAAATGGCGGTTGGACTGATGGAACAGATTTGCTCCGCCATCGCGTCGGCGCATTCCGCCGGCATCATTCACCGCGACCTGAAACCCGACAACATCATCATCGAAACGCATCCGGACGGCAGCGTGCATGCCAAGGTGCTGGATTTCGGCATCGCCAAAATGCGCGAAGTTCATTCCGAACATGCCGACACAGGGCTGGCCAATCTGACCGGAGCCAACATCATCGGTTCGCCCGCGTATATGTCGCCGGAACAAAGTCTGGGATTGGAATTGGATGCCCGGTCGGACGTATACGCGCTGGGAATCATGCTGTACGAAATGCTGACCGGCGAAACGCCGTTTGGCAAAGCTCCTGCCGGAGCGATGCTGCTGCGCCAGATCAACACGCCGCCGCAACCTGTCAGCCAAAAACGAGCGGAAATTCCCCCTGCGGTGGAATCCGTGGTCATGAAATCGCTGGCCAAAGACAGGGATTTTCGCTACGCGTCAGCAACGGATTTTTCCAGAGCTTTACGCTTGGCTCTGCAAGACCCTGAAGCCGCCGCCACCCAAATGGCGCTGGAAAACGAATGGCTTGGCAAGGATTCTTTCGCCACAACCATCACACCCGGCACGCCCGGCAATACGGAAATGACCAGCAGTCAGACCGCTTCTCATCGGCGACGATTGGCGATTCTGCCGCTGAGAAATCTGGCGGGCGACGCCGAAATCGAATTTCTGGGATTCGCTCTGGCTGACAGCGTCATTTCGCAATTGGCTCCGTTGAAATCATTGATCGTTCGTCCGTCGTCAGCGGTCGAAAAATATCGCAACCAGATTGTCGAACCGCGCGCCGTTGGCCGCGAACTGCAAGTTGAAACCATTCTCAGCGGCAGTTACCTGAAAGCGGGCGA
>JAEUQP010000411.1 GCA_016789645.1 Acidobacteriota bacterium
ACTGTTCCGAAAATCGTGTTGACCATCAATCACGCCAGCGGCGCGGGTTATTATGCAATGGCCGGACAAGGTTTCGATCCGGATTTCATTTTCACATTACCGACCGGACGAATGGCCGTGATGGAAGGCGAATCGGCGGTCATGGCCTTGTTCGCCGCGCAACTGGAAAAGTTGAAAGCCGCCGGACAGCAACCAGATGAAAAACTTCGCGCCGAAATGAATCGCGTCCGCGCCGAATACGAACGGCAGCTTGACGCGAAATTCGCCGCCGCGCGCGGATTTGTGGATGCGGTGATTGCGCCGGAAGAAATTCGTCCGACTTTGGAATTGGCATTGAAAACTGCACTGAATAATCCGGGAGCGCATTTGGGCTTTGGGATTTAGAAGCTCAGGCTATAGGATTCGTTTGTCCAACGACGAATGAACTCGAAGGGGCGTGAATCCTGATCCCCATTCCAGGTTCTGAGTCCTGGATCATTCCTGAATATTGGCGTTGATTCGTGGTTAAAAACCATCTTTCTTGAACAGGAGAGAGCAACTTGATCGAATTGTATTTGATGCGGCACGGTATCGCCGCCGACCTGGGTGTAGGTGGCATCATCAACGACACCGACCGCCCATTGACTCCCGAAGGCCGCACAAAATTGAAGCTGGCTGCCAGTGGGTTGAAAGAGCTTGAATTGAAGTTCAACGTGATTTTGACCAGTCCGTTGTTGCGCTGTCGCCAGACTGCTGAAGCCGTCGCCGAAGTGTTGGATTTGCAACATCGCGTCAAAATTATCGAATCGCTTGCTCCCGGAAAAGCCTTTGCTGCCGGCGAAGGCGGACATGCGGAAATCTTTCTGGAACTTGGCGCCTACCAATTCGATCGCGCGTTGCTGGTCGGCCACATGCCGGATTTATCGGAAATCGCGTCTCATCTGCTGGCGGGCAATCGCAATCTCAACATTGAATTCAAAAAAGGCTCGCTCTGTTTGATCGAAGTTTCCAGCTTGCCACCGCGCGGGCCAGGGCTGTTGCGCTGGTTAATGTCCCCGAAACAAATGCGCGGTTTGAACAAAGGAAAGTGAGTCAGTACCCCGATCGTTTAGGAAGGGGGAAAAGAAAGTATGAACCCTTGGCACGACGTTGATCTGGGCGAAGAAGCGCCCGAAGTATTCCGCTGCATCATCGAGATTCCCATCGGCTCGAAGGTGAAATATGAACTGGATAAACCTACAGGTCTGTTGAAAGTGGATCGCGTGTTGTTCAGTTCAGTGCATTATCCGGCGAACTATGGTTTTCTGCCCCGCACGTACTGCGACGACAACGATCCGCTGGACGTGTTGGTGCTGGGACAGGTGCCTGTGTTCCCCTTGAGTATCATGCGAGCCAAAACCATCGGCGTAATGCAGATGATTGATCAGAACGAAGAAGACGACAAAATCATCGCAGTTCACGCCGACGATCCTGAATATCGCGATTACAAAGACATTTCCGAACTGCCGGAATACAAGCTGAAATCCGTGCGCCGCTTTTTTGAAGATTACAAGGCGCTGGAAAACAAACAGGTCAAAGTCGAACGTTTCATGGGACGCTTTGACGCGATCAACATCATCGAACGCAGTATCAAGTTGTACCAAGACCTGAAACCGAAGCTGGTCGGCAGCGTGATTCGATAAGGCAGTGGCTGATTTTCAATTCCGGGCATCATTGTTATGATGCCCGCCTTCCCGATTGCAATCTTTCTAAAAGGCAAAACGCGAATGTTGAGAGCAAATTTCCTGGTGACCGGGGCGCATGGGTTTATCGGCGGCTGGGTGGTGAAACGGCTGTTGGCCGAAGGGCATCGAGTCATCATTTTTGACCTGAATTCCAATCCGCAACGACTGCGGCAAATCATGAGCGATGACGAAATCGCCCAGGCCAAAGTCGTTGAAGCAGACATTACCGACGGCAACGCCGTGACCAAAGCTGTCGAAGAAAACGACATCAACCACATCATTCATCTCGCTGGCTTGCAGGTTCCGGTGTGCCGCGCCAATCCGCGACTCGGCGCGCTGGTCAATGTCGTTGGCACGATCAACGTGTTCGAAGCCGCCAAAAACTCCGGCGGGCAAATCAATCGCGTGGTGTATGCCAGTTCTGCTGCTGTGTTCGGCGAACCTGAAGATGACAAGCCGGTCAGCGAGCATCAGGCCGGAGGCATGACCACGCATTACGGAGCCTTCAAACGTTGCAACGAAGACAACGCGCGCGTCTATTTTCTGGATAACGGCATCAGCAGCGTCGGACTTCGTCCGTTGACAGTGTATGGGCCGGGGCGGGATTTCGGAATGACTTCCGATCCCACCAAAGCCATGAAAGCCGCCGTCGTTGGACGTTCGTTTCACATTCGGTTTGGCGGAGAAACTGATTTTCTGTATGCCTCCGATTGCGCCGATGCATTCATTCGTTCGGCCACGGCAAATTTGACAGGCGCGCATGTCTTCAATCTGCACGGCGAAACGGTTCGGGTGTCGGCAGTTGTCGAAGAAATCGAAAAGCTGATTCCTGCGGCCAAAGGCTTGATCACCGTCGCCGCCGACGGCATCAAGATGCCTTCGGCTCTGGATGATTCGGCGATTGTCGCCGCACTGGGCGGAGTGCCGCACACATCGCTGGCACAAGGCGTCAAAGAAACCATCGAACGATTCCAATTGCTGAAGGCCGAAAATCGGCTGGACATCGCTGATCTGGATCAATAACTCATACGCAATACGAACATGAATGCTCTTGCTCTGATCGCTCCGCACCAAATGGAAATCCGCGAAATCGCCACACCTGCTCCGTT
>JAEUQP010000424.1 GCA_016789645.1 Acidobacteriota bacterium
CGTCAGCGCGTGGCCTTTGACCTCTTCAACCAGCGAATCGAATTCCGGCGCAGCGCCTTTGACGCCCAACGTTTTCAGCAATCGCACACCGGCTTCGGGCGACAATCGCCACAGCTTCTGTTCGGCGGCGGTGGTTTGCCAGAACGCCTGCAAATCCGGCAGCGAATACCGCGTCGTGACCACGCACAATCCGCGATTGGTCGTCGCCAACGCTTTGAGCAAATCGGCCAAGCCTTGATCGCGGAATTGCCCGTTCATCGGCGGCAGCGGCGGATATTGCAACGGTTCCACGCCATCCAGAATCAGCAAGGCTCGGCGCTGGCCGACCAACTGCGCCAACCGTCTGGCTTTTTCGCTGGCGTGTTTGGGGCTGCTGGCCGTCGCTTCGTCGCCGAAAAAGACCAGGGCTTCGCGCAAAAACACGTCCGACGACCCGGCCACCTGCTCGCGCGTCCCCTGGCTGTAAAACGACCACGCGAAGGCGGCTTCGCAACCCGGCCAGTCCTGAGCGGCGAGCGTCGCCGCCCACTTCGCCACCAGCGAAGTTTTGCCTTCGCCGCCCAACGCGACGAACGTGACGATGTGCGGACGATTCTTTTCCCCGCGCACGGCTTGATTCCAGGCGTCATCCAGCAGCTTGAGTTCCGCTTCGCGGCCAATCAACTCAGGCGGCGCGTATTTGACGATGCGCGAAATGTCGGCGGGGCACGTTGACAAGGCAGCGTCACCAGGACGCGCAAACAGCGGAGCAGGTTCACTCGTCGCCAGATTGGGCGCAACGCCGGTTGCCGGTTTGGAATGCAGCGGACTATTCAGAATCTTCCGCAACAAAGCTTCGTAGCCTTCCGAACCATCAAGCCGAAACTCGTCGTACCCTTGAAGCTCAAGCGGAATGTGGCTTCGATTCTGCGCGTCGAAAACCACCGGGAAGATGCGGCTGTTATGCAGTTTCTTGCCATACAGCAATCGCCGAATCAGCCCCGCTTCCCAACCAACGCCCAAACCTCGGTCGGGCAATTCGGTATCACGAAACCGCCGTTCGTAAGTTTCCGTGACTACGCACAGGACAAAATCGGATTCGATCAATTGCTGAGCCATCCACGCTGGCCAATCTTCATCGGTGTCTTTGAACACATCCAAGCGGCAATCGCATCCGTCGCGCGACAAACTGGCGTGCAGGCCGCGCACTCGTTCACGGTGTTCGTCGGAATCGTGGCTGTAGCTGATAAACACATTTGGCATGTCCTTGCCAGTCTCCTGTATGAAGTGTCGAGCAGGCGGAAGGTATTCGTGTTCGATTTGGTTTTCAAGAGCGGGGCGCTATGGAGTGCTGCGGCCTTAGCGCAGCTTTCCCCACTCCGCTTGAATGGACGAGCCAGCGAAAGGAAGGAGAAAGCGGCGCTTCACGCCGCGCTCCAAATAAAAAGTGGCAGCGACTTGCCGCAAAGCGAGTCGCTGCCACAAAGGATGTTTTAGTGACGACGAAGCCGTTAGAACCGAAGCTTCATCACCATTTCAATCTGGCGGGGATCGTTGGTTCCCTGCCCGAAGGTTCCGAACGTGCCGCCGCTTTGCAACTGGCCAATCTTCAGATTTTGCGTCGGATTTGCGGTGATGGTTGCGGGCAACACGGTTCCGCCCATGCCGGTGTTGATGCTGGAACGGAACTGGGTGTTGTTGAACACATTGGACGCCTGCGCCGACAGGTTCAGGTCAAAGCGTTCGGTGAGTTTGAAATTTTTCTCCAATGACATGTTGCTGTTCCAGGTGCGCGGCGCGCGAATCGCGCTGAACGAAGCCGCAGACGTTCCGTACCAGAAAATATCCGGCACGACGGTTCCGTTCGGCGTGGTCACCACGCGACCGGCAAAAGCGTCAATGTTGTATTTCAGGTAGCAGCGATTGCACGGCGTGATGACGCGCCCGCTGGGCAAGGTCACGGTTTTGACGCCGTCGTACCAACCTTGCAGATTTTTCGGCAATTCCAGCGGCACGCCCGGAACCAGATCAGGCAACCCGTTGATCGTGTTCGTGCCGCCGCCGGAAATCTGTGAAACCAGACCGCTCTGGATGTTCACCGAACCGCCCAATCGCCAACCGCCCAAGACGGAATTGGCAACGGAGTTTTTGAGATCGAGCAGCTTGCCGCTGCCCAACGGCAGGTCATACACCCACGAAGCCACGAACCGATGCGGCATGTCGTTGGTCGAAACCTTGCGATTGGTGCGGAACAATTCCGGACGAATGTTGGCAAAGTAATTCGCATTGCTGTCGGCGTATCCGTTGTTGCTTTGCGCGTTGTAATTGCTCATTTCGATGATCTTCGACCAGGTGTAATGCGCGTTGAATTGCAATCCGTTGGCGTATTGCCGCGTCACCTGCACCTGCAAGGCGTTGTAATCCGACGTGCCCGCCGTGTTGTGAATCGAATTGCCGTGGTGCGGGAACGGATACGCGGTTTCGATGCGCTGGATGGTGCGGTTGCGAATCGAACCGGTTCCAAACGGAATCAAATCGCCCGTCGCCGGTTGCCAGGGATTTTGCACTTGTTGCGTCGAAGGATTTGTCGTGCCGTTCGATGCCACATAAGCATTGCGCCATTCGGCGAGCAGCGCGGGATCAACCAATTGCGGGCTGTTGATCGGCAGGAACGTGACCTGCAACCGGTCGCCATGCGAGCCAATGTATCCCAAACTGGTCACCCAGTTGTTGCCCCATTTCTTTTCGAGGAAGAAGTTGTATTGCTGGATGCGTCCGTTTTGATACCGCTGCGGGAAACGGCGCACCAGTCCGCCATAAATCGCCGGGTTGCTTTCATTCGCGCCGACGGGACGCACGATGGCGTTGATCGTCGGGCTGGTGAACAGGCCGGTCAACACGCCCGCCGGGCTTGAACCATACGGCGCGGGGTTGTTGCCCGAATTGAGGTTGGTTCCAATCGTTGCCGGAGCGAACGGACCCGCTCCGTAAAAACCGGGGCCGTCGTTGTATCCCGTGTTCGACGGCACGTAGGTCACGCCGTAACCGCCACGAACCACGAACGAGCGCGTCAATTGATATGCCGCGCCAAAACGCGGGCCGAAATCTTTCCATTGCGTCGGCCACATATTGCGACGGTCTACGTTGACGCCGGGGAAGATGATGCGTCCGGGCGTGCCGAACGGATTTTTCTGATCCAGGTCAATGGCGCTGATGTTGTTAAATCGTTCGGTCGGGCCGGGCTGGATGTCGTACCGCAATCCCAGATTCAGCGTCAGCCGATCGTTCACGCGCCAATCGTTTTGCGTGTAAAGCGCCTGATACTTTTGCGCCAGCGCCAGCCGCACGGCAAATCCCGAACGCACTTCGATAAACCCTGCGCCCAGCGCCATCGAAGCGATGGCCAAACCGTTGTGCGTGGCATCCGGCGTGGCGGGCAATCCGTTCGTCGAACCATTCGCGTTGATGTTGGCGCGCGTGTATTCCGTGCCGGTGACGATCAGCGCCGGATCGTGCGGATCGGTGTAATTCGACAACAACACGCGGTACGTGCCGCCGAATTTGTGCGTCCATTTGCCGCGCGTCCAGGTGACGCTGCCGTTGAAATCGGTGTTGGTCTGGCGTTCGCGTTTGTGCAGGAACTGACCGTTGTGCAAATCGCTGACTCGGCCCGGCGTAAACGAAGGCGGCGCTCCGGGCACAACGTTCAACGCCTGCAGTTCCGGGGAAATGCCGTATTTGGCGTAATCGAAGTCGTCGAACACATCGGCTTCGTTGTCGCTGCGAATGCGGTTGACGCCCAGTCGCACGTCCAGCACCAGCGAAGGCGAAATTGACCACGTATCGCCGATGGAAATGTATGGGTTCTTGTCGGGCTGCCGATTGCCGACAAATTCGCTGCGGCTGTAAAACTGGTTGTCTTCGCCCCAGGAACGCGGCGTCAGAATGTTGCCGAGCTGAATGCCGCCCGTGCCGTAAAAATTGTGATTGCGCCAGTTCCAGTCCACGCGCGAATTGACGTTGTTTTTGCTGAACTGTTGCAGGCCGCGATAGAAAAAGTTGTTGTTATTGAAAATGTCGTTCGGCGTGCGGTTGGGCAGCGGGTAGGCTTTGAGCAACGCCAGTCCCTGGGCGCTCAACCGATTGGCGGGCAAGGGCGCGGTACGCACCAACCCGTCCGCGCCGGTGACGGTCGGAAACAGCGCGCGGTTGTATTGCGAAGTCGTGCCGATGCGCGTGACGCTGAACGGGTCGTAAATTTTGACCGGAACCGGTCTGCCGCCAACGCTGACATACGTTTCGCTGAAATCGCCTTCGCGTTCCTTGGCGGTGGGAACCGTTCTCAGAAAATCGTAGTTGCGGTTGAATTCCAGGCCTTCGTAACTGGCAAAGAAAAACGCGCGGTCGCGAATGATGCGTCCGCCGAATGTCGCGCCGTACGTGTGCGCTTTGAATGGCCCGCGCGCGACATTCTGGGCGTTGTTGGTAAAGCCGTTCGCGTTCAGGGCTTCGTTGCGAATGCGCCAGAACCCCGTGCCGTGATAATCGTTCGCACCGCCTTTGGTGGTGAACACGACCACGCCTTGCGCGCGGCCATATTCGGCGGAGTAATTGTTGGTGATGGTTTTGACTTCCTGCAGCGCGTCCTGATTGGGCAACACGGCGACTTCGTTCCAGGCGGAACCTTGCACGCTGACGCCGTCCAGGATGATGTCGTTGGAAAACGCCGAACCGCCGTTGATGCCGATGGCCGACGCCTGCCGGCGTCCGTCAATGCCGATGCCGAAAGCATTCGTATTTTGCGTGTTGTTGAACGCGCCGCGCGGCGTGATGCCGGCTTGCAGCGCGGCGTAATTGAATGGGTTGTGATTGATGTTCGGCAGCGTTTGGACGATGCGTTCATTGATGCTGCCGCCGACGGTGGCCGTCGCGGTCTGCAACGTCGCTGCGTCTGACGTCACGGTGACGGTTTCCGAAGCGCTGCCAATGGCCAACTTGACGTCAATCTGCACGGTTTGCGCGGTCGAAACCACAACGTTGGTTCGGTTGTATTTGGAAAATCCGGAACTCGCCTTTTCAACATTGACCGTATAAGTGCCAGGCGCCAGATACGGCACATTGAAATTGCCCGAAGCATCCGTGACCGCGCTGGCGGTGACATTGGTTTCCTGATTGACGACCAACACAGTCGCTCCGGGAACGACCGCTCCGTTGGGGTCAGTCACAGTTCCGGCAATGGTTGCCGATTTGATCTGGCCAAAAGCCATTCCTGTCAACAAGAGGCAAAACGCCCATGTTGCGAAGACAGCCGTGGCAATCTTTCTTCTCTTAGGGTGCTTTTCAAACATAACTTGTCTCCATTCGCTAAATGATGAGGGGGTTATTTCTTTTTCCAGGCCTGCTCGATCACAGGCTTGATGATTTTCGTAAATTCGTCGTAGGCCGGTTCTAAAAAGTGCAGCTTGTCCGGCAG
>JAEUQP010000470.1 GCA_016789645.1 Acidobacteriota bacterium
TGACCGTGATGTCGCCGTCAAAATCCTGCCCGAACATCTGGCCCAAAACGTCGAAGCTCTGCGCCGATTCGAGCGCGAAGCCAAAGCCGTCGCCGCTCTCTCGCATCCAAACATTCTTTCGATCTTCGATTTCGGCACGGAGGAGAATGTTAGTTACGCCGTAATGGAATTGCTGGAAGGCGAAACCTTGCGCGCGCGGCTTCAGCGTGGAGCGATAGATTGGCGTGAAACGGTGGAAATCGGTTCGGCCATCGCCGAAGGCTTGGCGGCGGCACACGCCAAAAACATCATCCACCGCGATCTGAAACCCGAAAACATTTTTCTGACTTCCAGCGGCAGGGTAAAGATTCTGGATTTCGGCATCGCCCGCGTAAAACGTACAGTGACGCCCGATGCGCAAACGCTGACAACCGGGATCGAAACAACCAAACACGGCGTCGTGATGGGAACTATCTGGTATATGTCGCCGGAGCAAGTGAAAGGCGAAGTGGCAGAAGCTCCGAGCGACATCTTTTCTCTGGGTTGCGTACTGTATGAAATGGTCAGCGGCCAACGCCCGTTCGCACGGGCAACGACAGCGGAAATGATTGCAGCCATTTTGGACGCTGAGCCAACGCCGCTGCTCGGCACTGGAAAGAAACTGCCCGTGGAAATTGGGCGCGTCATCAACCATTGCCTTCAAAAGAAACCCGGCGAGCGGTATCAAACGGCGCGCGACCTGGCTTTCGATCTGAAAGCGATGCTGACTGGAAAAACGATTTCCGCGCCACTCCCCAAATCACTTAATCGCCGAAACCGTCTGGCAATTCGATCTGGCGTAGTTGCTTTGGTCGTGTTGCTCTCAGTTACAGCCTGGCTTTTTTGGGGCAGTAAACCGGTTGGAGCCATTGATTCGCTGGCGATTTTGCCGATGGTCAACGCCAGCGGTGACGCGAATCTGGAATATCTGAGCGACGGAATCACGGATAGTCTTATCAATAACCTGTCGAAACTGCCACAGTCACAGTTGCGAGTGATGGCGCGCGGCACGGTTATCGGCTACAAAAGCAAGGAAGTTGACCCGCGCAAGGTCGGCGAAGAATTGAAAGTGCGCGCAGTGGTGACTGGCAGGCTAACCCTGCGTGGCGACAATTTGTTAATTGACGTAGAACTGGCCAACGCCTCGGACGGAACACGATTGTGGGGAGAACATTACGACCGTTCTCTTTCCGGCATCCTCCCATTGCAGGCAGAACTTACCCAACATATTTCCGAAAAATTGCGCCTTAAACTGAGTGGCGAAGAACAAAAACAGGTCAGCAAACAGTACACCGACAACGCGACGGCTTATCAGCTTTATCTCAAAGGCCGGTATGAGTCGAACAAACTCACGGTCGAAGGTTTACGGCAGGGGATTGAGTATATGAATCAGGCGGTTGCCTTGGATCCCGGCTATGCACTCGCCTGGGCTGGTTTGTCGCATGCTTACGGTGATGCTTCGAGTGTCTTGCTGCCTGCTGAGGTCGCAACGCCAAAATCGAAGGCGGCGGCGGAGCAAGCCTTGAAACTGGACGACACATTGGCGGAAGCCCACAGCATGCTTGCCTTTATCAAAGGCAGCCAGGAACGCAATTGGGCTGAAGCCGAGAAAGAGTTCCGGCGCGCGCTCGAATTAGGCCCGAATGATGCGACGGCCCATCAGACTTACGGGTTATTTTTGATGATCCAGGGACGCATGGATGAGGCCATTCGTGAGATGACTCGTGCCCAGACACTCGAACCTTTGACCAAACTTATCTCTGCCATTTTGGGCTGGTTTTATTACCTCGCGCGGCGCTATGACGAATCGGCGGCCCACTCGCAGGAACTCATCAAACAAGACCCAATCTATGCCGTGCCGCATTACAACTTGGCAATGGTTTATGAACAGGTAGGAAAGCTGGATGAAGCCATCGCTGCTTATGAGCAGGCGCTACGCTTAGACCCCCAATCACCCTTTGTCACAGCCTTCCTTTGCCGGGCTTATGCCCTCGCCGGAAAGAAAGAGCGGGCGCAATCCATGTTGCCGGCATTGCTTCAAGAGGCACAGCGTGGCAACCTCAATCCGGAAGCAATCGGCCTCATCTATGCCGCTTGGGGCAATAAAGACAAAGCCTTTGAATGGCTGGAAAAAGCCTATCAATCACACTCAGATGCTTTGTTGTTCCTGAAAGCTGATCCGAGATATGACAGCCTCCGCACCGATCCGCGGTTTGCTGATTTGGTGCGGCGGTTGAACCTGGCACCTTAACAGGTCCCTCCAAACAGAGTCGGAGCTGCCGAAAGTTCTGAAAGACTCACTTGGACCAAAGGCCAAACCTCCCTGGTGATGATTCAACTTGTGGGTTTATTGGCAGCCGGCCATCCCGCCAGCCTGAGCCCCCAAATACCCGTTGAACCGGAATGGCCCACGAACGCGCAAGTAACAAGCATTGAACAATTCCGCGCTGGTTAATTCTGCGTCCGGTGCGAAGGCAGTTCCTGCTTCGTAGCCCATGTAAACCGCTGTCGCTCCTGAAGCCAGAAAGATGAATTTCGTCGGCGTTCCGTTCCCAGCCATGTTGTAGAAGTTGTTTTCCAGCCGGACGATCCAATTGCCCAATTGATTGTTCAATCCGTTGGCGAATTCCATCATTGCCAAACCTGCATTTCGCTCGAAGTAATTCCCCTCGATCACCACCTGGAACATGCCGTTGATTCGCAAGGTCGTGCTGGCTTCGTTGCCTTCAAACTGATTGCCCGTAATGTGAAGCTGCGCGCCTTGCTCGAACAGCACCGACTCGCCTCCGCGCGCGCTGGAAAACTGATTGCCAACCAGCCAGTTTGCATTTGTGCCAACTACGTCGCCGGAATAGACGCTACGGATGTGTTGGTGCTTTTCGTGAATGGCGTTTCCGTGCAGCCCGAACTGATTACGCTCCAGTCGAGTCAACACCATCGGCACGTTGATGCATTCGGTCAGCTCCGTGTAAAAGTGGTTATCGCGAAGCGTGGAATTTGCCAGCAACCCTTTGGCATTGGCGGCGACAATTCCTTTGACCGCAGTGCCTTTCTTCCCAGTAAACGTCAATCCGGTGATCGTCACCGAGTCCACCACGTCATCCAGAATGAAAATGGCTTCGCCCGGAGTTTGCTGCATCAACACACTGCCGTAGCGCATATCCCAACTTCGCTCTCCGCGATAGGAACGCGCCGATTTCAAACGCAAGGGCCGCGTCAACATAAACGTTCCGGCTTCAAACACGATTTCGCCCGTTGAATTATCAATCAATTTTTGGATGCGCGCCGTGTCGTCCTGATTTCCGCCCGATGGCTTGATCGTCAAGCTTGGTTTTGTCGTCAAAGGCGCTTGACCGCTCACCCTGAATGCACTGATTGCAACCACCAACACACTTAAAATGATGAGTTGAGCAACACGGTAGAAATTTGAACGAGACATAATTCTTCCCCCTGGCCGTATGGAAAATTGACTTGGTTGATGTGAAAAGCTGAAGGAGCGGTTCGGAGTCACTACTTCAGCCATCGGCATTTGACGCAGATAGGTGTTATGTCAGAACCGGATCTAATGAGGCTGGGTAATCTGCAATCTGACAGCGTAAGGAGCGAACAAGTTAAAACCAGTTCCGGAATCAGTCGCGTCAAGAATAGTAATTTTGAAGCCTCCTGTATCGCCGTTACTCCATTGCAAGTACACCGGTGCAATACGAGTTGTTACAAGGACTTGTCGGTCGTTGAGGTCGTTACGGTCGTCAGCGCGAACCAGCAGCACACCTTTTCGATACCAGTTATCGGCTTGCTTAGGCG
>JAEUQP010000471.1 GCA_016789645.1 Acidobacteriota bacterium
CCAACTTGCGCCAAGTTCGCCGCCGGTCAATCGTTCGGCAACCAATGTTTCATTGGCGTTGGTTTGCGTGTTGCCGACGCGGAATCCGCGATACAACTCGTTGAGCGTCGGCGCGCGAAATGCACGGTAAGCGGCTGCGCGCAGTGAAACGCTTTCTGTTGGGCGGAAGATCAGCGACAAACGCGGGCTGAACGCATCCAGCGAACGAGCGGCAAAGAAACGGGGCGTGACGGCTCCAGTCGTCAGGTTGCGCGACACCGAAGCGGCTGATGAATCGCTCCACGTGTCATACCGTGCGTTGACCGACAATTGCCAGCGCGTCGAAAGATTCACTAAATCCTGCACAAAAAATCCCGCGCGGCGTTGGCGACCGCCGGAACTGCTGAACGTCGTCTGGCGAGCGTTGGCAATGGCGGTTTCATCGCTGGTTCCGCGCACTCCGCGCACGTCTGCTCCGGCCACCAACAAGTGTTTTTCCAGCGTCCGCGACCAGCCGAATGACAGGCCCGCATCGCGCGAAGGCACGAATTGCAACCGGTTCAAGGTTTCGGTTGCGCGGTTGGTGGCTATGGCCGAAAAGGTTTGATGATAGCGCTGCTGATTGGCAAACAGCGTCAGGTTCCAATTGCTGCCGTCGCCTGTGCGAAAGCGTCCGCCGACGACCAGCGATTCCGATCTGGTGTCATTGACTTGCTGAACGGTTCCATTGTTGCGGTCTTCTCTGAACAAGGCTCCGCGCGCGAAGATGGAATTTTCCGGTGTGAAGTCATAGCCAAGCCGCAAAAATCCCGAACTGTGATTCGAAGCCGCGCGGGCATCCGCTGCGCCGCGAAGTTCCGGCGCAACGATGAAATATCCGTCTGTTCCGACGGATTCCTGTGCTAAAGCAAAGGAAAACTTTCGCCGCTGTGTGGCAATAAAAGAACTAACGTCATACGTGTCGCGCGTTCCGTAACTCGCCTCGACGTTGAAGACGTTTTTGGATGAAGGCTTGGTCAACAAATTGATGACGCCGCTCAGCGCGTCGGAGCCGTACAAATCCGACGAGCCGCCGCGAACCACCTCGACGCGATCAATTGCCGCGCGCGGCACGCGATCCCAATACACCCAACCGCCAAAGGCATCATTCAATGGCACACCGTCGGCCATCACCAGCGTGCGGCTTGCTCCTGTCGCTCCGGCTCCGCGCAAACTGACGCCTTGCGTTGTCGGGTTGGCGACCAGACTGCTTGACCGGCGAAAGATGCTGAAGCCCGGAATCTGGCGCAGCAAATCATCCACCGTTTGTGCCGCGGCGTTGCTCAAATCTTTGGAATCCAGCACCGACACGCTGGTCGGAGCGTCGCTCAACCGAATTTCCGCGCGTGCCGGAGTCACCGTTACCGTATCCGCCAGCGAAGCCGGTTCCAGCGTGATGTTCAAACTGGTTGCCGCGCTGAAACTGAGTTGCTGTTTGTAAACGGCGAACCCGGCGGCGCTCACGCGCAATTCATAAGTACCGGGCAAAAGTTTCAGCGTGAACTGGCCGTTGTCGTCCGTGGTTGCGGCATTCGCTCCGGCGACGATCCGCGCGTTGTTGATGGCAGCTCCGCGCGCATCGGTGATGCGGCCAGTCAATTCAGCCTGGCTCTGCGCATTGGCGCAAATGCAGAAAAACAACAGTGCAACGGCAAGCGTCGTGGAGCGAATGAGTGATTGTTTCATTGGTTCCGGCTCAATCGTGTGGGTGCGAGTGAGGCTTCTCCTTCTCGTTGGGATTCGGTTTCATGGGTTTGGTTTTGAAATCGAATCGTAACAACTCCGTCGCAGAATCACCAACATTCTCGAACTGTCGCTTTTCGCCGATGGGCAACCAGCCCGCCTTGCCGGTTTCCAGAGTCAGTTTTGTTGTTTTGCCTTTGGCGTTTTTGGCTTTCAACCTGGCGGGAGTCAGAGCGATCAGCAATGTCGGTTCGGTTGCAGTCGCCGACACATCGGCGGATATGCCCGCCGCAACGATCAATCGCGTGATGCGAACCTGCTCATTGTCGAATTGGACTTAGGAAAAGTTTTCGCCTGTTGGTGTTTCTTCGCGGAAAAACTTGCCGCGAAGTGTTGTCGCCTGGCGGCTCGGTAAAGCTGCTCGGAAGTTTTTGTGGTTGTGATGGAGTTTTTCATTTCAGGTGGAACCAAAATCAGATCCTGAACATTAATTTGCGTGGCAAATCATCACTCTGGCGATTTATCTACTTTCATTGTGAATCCAAGCCGGGGCTTACGTTCGCGCCTAATGCGGTAATCGTGTTGGTACACTGCCCAACGATAGCCGCAGGTAGAACATTGATAGAAAAACCAATTGCATCTTTGTCTTTTCCTTTCAGATTTCCCTGGACAGCGAGGACAAAAAAACGTCAGGCAATACTC
Source organism: Acidobacteriota bacterium (assembly GCA_016789645.1). Taxonomy (GTDB): domain Bacteria; phylum Acidobacteriota; class Blastocatellia; order RBC074; family RBC074; genus RBC074. Next base: position 2,404 of record JAEUQP010000471.1, read on the forward strand.
GTCTCCAGAAACAGGTGAAGGACCAAAGCCGAAGAACTTGACAATCGCTGCTCCCCAACGAGTCTCACCAAAGTCTTTAAAAATCCAACCAACGAATTGCAGCGCAGCGTGAAGGAGAAGCATGGCTACAGGATAGCCAATGACCCAAGCGAAAAACTCAAACAATACCTCTGTCATAAGAGTAGGTTCACGAGAAAGATTTATTTCAATCGCAAAGCTTATTTCAACCGGACACGATGAGGTTTGGAATTCGGAACGCGCTCAATCAGCTTGCGTGCTTCCAGGTCGAGTTTGACGACGGTTGTATACCACGAAATCGAGCCGTCGAACTTGCCTTTCATGGGTTTGCGGACGGCGGCAAAAAGGTCTTTCAGCGTCAATTCTTTTCCATTGGCCAGCGCGGCAAGGATCGCACCGCGAATGGAATCGTATTTGGCCTTGCTGATGTTGACGCCATGTTTGGTGGGATCGGGATGGGTGGCAAAGAATTTCTCGTCCATCGGTTTGTCTCCTTTTGCAAAGATTTGGGTTTCAGCCGAAAAACGTTTCGCGGCAAGAGAAAGTTGCACGGTCGTTCAAAATGCGCTGCTTGAATGGGCTGACACGATACTTGATAATGCGCGGGCTTGTTCGAGTGATTCCCCGAAATTCGTGTTAGCCAAGGAAGTTATCAAGATGACGTTGACGAAAATGGTGGACATTCATTGCCACATCCTGCCGGAAACCGATGACGGCGCGATTTCACTGGATGAATCTGTGGCAATGTGCCGGGCGGCGGCGGCAGATGGAATCAAAACGATTGTGGCGACGCCGCACATGTTCGATGGAGTCCACACCACGCCCGATGGAGAAACCATTCGGCGAAAGATCGCGGCGGTGATGCAAGCCGCAGACAATTGCGTGCAGATCGTCCCCGGCGGAGAAGTTCGTTACAGCTACGAAATTTTTCAGGAAGCCGAAAATCCCAACACGCGCATCAAGCTGAACGGCACGTCGTATATGTTGCTGGAATTTCCGTTTCAATCGGTGCCGCCGAACATCGAAATGACGATTTTCCAGATTCTGAACGCGGGCATCACTCCAGTCATTGCCCATCCCGAACGCAACAAACGCATCCAGCAAAATCCGAAAATCATCGCCGATTTGGTTGAACGCGGAGCCTT
>JAEUQP010000511.1 GCA_016789645.1 Acidobacteriota bacterium
AAGCCGCCAGCGATCCCAGATTCCACACCAATCCGAGCAAGGCTGTCGCCGTTGGCAACCAGTTGAAACTGGATTCGGAATCTTCGTCGGAGGTTTTGACGATGGAACCCGCGCGCGATTCGCCGAGCGCCATCAGCAGCAACATGGCGTACAACGCTGCGCCCGTGATGAAGCCCAGCCAATTGATCAACATTGCTGCTGCGTGTGTCGCCATCGTTTCCGTGTTTGTATCAGTGTTTGAAATGCCGCATTCCGGCAAAGACCATCGCAATGCCGTGTTCGTTGGCGGCTTCGATGACTTCTTTGTCGCGCACAGAACCGCCGGGTTGAATCACCGCCGTGATGCCGTGTTTGGCGGCTTCGTCCAGGCCGTCGCGGAACGGGAAGAACGCATCCGACGCGAGCACGGTTCCGGCCAGCGGCAATTGCGCCTTGGATGCGCCGAGTTTGACCGAATCCACGCGCGACATTTGGCCAGCGCCCACGCCGACCAATTGATGCTCCGCTGAATACACGATCGCGTTCGATTTGACGTGTTTGCAGATCGCCCAGGCGAATCGCAGCCCGCGCAATTCCGCCGGAGTCGGTTTGCGGTCGGTGACGATTTCAAATTTCTCTTCGTCCAGCAATTCGGCGTCGCGTTCCTGAACCAACACGCCTCCGCTGATGCGGCGCAATTCCAAATGCGTGCTGATGCGGAGTTGGTCGCCCATTCGCAGCACGCGCAGATTTTTCTTGGCAGCCAGCACCTGCCGGGCGTTGGCGGTGAAGTCCGGCGCGATGATGACTTCGGCAAACATCTCGGCGATTTCTTTGGCTGTCGCTTCGTCTACCAACCCTGAAAACGCGATGATGCCGCCAAACGCGGAAACCGGATCGGTGGATTTGGCGCGCTGAAACGCTTCAAGCGGTGACGCCGCCACACCGACTCCGCAAGGATTGGTGTGTTTGATGATGGCGCAAGTGTGCGGCAGATGTTCCGCGCTGATGGCGCCTTTGGCGCGATGTTCGCGCAAATGCAGGTGATGAATTTCCATCACCAATTCCCAGGCGGCGTCGGTGTCCAGCAGGTTGTTGTATGACAGTTCCTTGCCTTGCAGTTGTTCCGCAGTGGCGACGCCGTGTTCGTCGGCTCCAGCCAGTTTGTACAGCGCCGCTTTCTGGTGCGGGTTTTCGCCGTACCGCAGCCCCATCGCCTTTTGCAAATTCAATTCAAGCTCTTCAGGCAGTTCCTGCTGATTCGCCGCCGTATCGCCCAACGCGACTTCGGGATTCGCCGGTTGCCGCGACCACAGAAAACGCGCAATTTCTTTATCGTAAGCCGCCGTGTGACGAAACGCCGTCAATGCCAATTGATAGCGAACAACGTAGGGCAAGGCTCCGTGATGCGCGTCCAGCATCGCCGCAACCAATCCATAATCTTTCGGATCTACGACGACGGCCACATCGTGATGATTTTTGGAAGCGGAGCGAATCATCGCCGGGCCGCCGATGTCTATGTTTTCGATGGCGTCTTCCATCGTCACGTCCGGTTTTTGAATCGTCTGGCGAAACGGGTACAGGTTCACAACCACCAGATCAATCGGTTGAATGCCGTGTTCCTGCATTTTGGCTTGATGGTCGGCATTGTCGCGGATGCCCAGAATGCCGCCATGAACTTTGGGGTGCAGAGTCTTCACACGACCGTCCAGCATTTCGGGAAATCCCGTCAAGTCGGAAACATCACGGACAGTGAGTCCGGCTTCGCGCAACAGTTTGGCGGTTCCTCCGGTGGAAACGAGTTCGACGTGATGCGCGGCGAGTTTTTGCGCGAACTCAACCAAGCCGGTTTTGTCCGAAACGCTGATCAAGGCGCGTGTGATTTTCTTCAACGATTGGTCTTGCACTGAAAAAGGTCTCCTGGGTGGTGGTTTTGGATTTTAGGCGGTAGACGCGAGTTTACGGTATGGCACAGAAGTTGAAAAGTTCTTGGCGTCGCTCAGTGGTGAAAAGAGAGAGCGCGAATTCCCCTGACCGGGTTTTGAAAAATTCAAAAGAGATGTTGAAGGAGGAAGAGGTTATGAAAATCAATAAGTTAGGTCAGTTCAAGGTCAGCGTGCTGTGGTCATTACTGGTTGTGCCGTTTCTGATTTTGACGGCTCAGGCGCAATGGTGGCCGAATCCCAATCCCAATCAGTACCCCAATTCGGGCGTTTCGCGTTTCAGATGGGAAGGCGTGGTTGACGGAACCAGCACTGTGCGAATCAGAGGTCGCCGTGTGGATGTCGAAACCTATTCCGGGTTGCCGGTGCAACGTCAGCGGTATGAATTCAGCGATGCGCTGCCGCGCACGAACATGAATGTGCAGTTGGTGGTGTTTGACGGACGTGATCGCGTGCGATTGATTCAATCTCCGCGTGCGAACAACGATTTCACCGCAGTGGTCAGAATTGATGATCGCAGTGGCGGACGCGATTTTTACAGCTTCGAACTGCGCTGGAACGACCGCGATTACCGCGACGATGGCGGTGGCTGGACGGGGAATTCGCCGCGCAATTCCGATTACGTGACTTGGAGCGGACGCGTGGATGGCGAATCCATCATCCGGTTTCGCAGCGATCAGGCATTCGATCAGACGATCAACGGGCAAGGCGTTTTTGGAGGACGTTATCGGTTCAGCTCGCCGTTGCCCAACCGTTCGGTGGATGTGAACCTGAGCAACACGAATGGTCGTGGCGAAATCGTGATCGTCGAACAACCCAGTCGCCGCAACAATTTCACCACGGCGGTGTTGGTGCGCGACCGGCAAAGCGGAGCAGGGAACTATTCCTTCACGCTGGTGTGGCCGAAACAGAATTATCGCGACACCGACAATGGTCGCTGGGATCGGCGAAATGATTATCCGTACGACAATGACGACCGATACGATCGAGGCAATGGAGGCAACGGGCGTTCTGGTCGTGTCGTGAGCTGGTCAGGCCGAGTGGATGGCCGCGATCTGATTTACATCCGCGGCAACGAATTGTGGATGGATCATCGCGACGGCCAGCCGGTCAACGACGCGAATCACAGCTTTTATAGCGCGCTGCCGAATCGCCAATGCGCCGTGACCGTGCGACGTGTGAATGGACGCGGTAACGTCCGCGTGATTGAACAACCATCGCCGTACAACAATTACACGGCAGTGATTCAAGTCGAAGATCGCGACAACGGTTCGGACTTTTACAATCTGGACATTGACTGGCAGTAAGGTTTTCCGCTCGTTGTCCCAATCAAAAGCCACGTGAGTCAATCGCTCGCGTGGCTTTTTTGCGATCTATGCAGGCGTCAGATCAGCTTTGCGGCCAATGATAACAGGCGTTCGATTTCTTCTGCCGAGTATTCATAATCCCGATGCACGCCGATGCCGAGCGTGCCTTGCATCTGGCCATCGGCATTGCGGATGGGAACGACAATCGCTCCGTTGACCCCAGTGGCTTTGGCGCCCGAAGGGAACTTGCCGGATTCGTCGGTTTGCAGATTGCAGACCGACACCGGTTCGTTGCGTTCCGCAGCCAGTCCCGCCATGCCTTTGCCAATCGGAACCACGCTGACCACCGGCACGATGTGCGGTGGCAATCCAATGTGCGCCTTCAAGATCAACACGCCATTTTCCAGCAAATGAATCGAGCCCGTGTCGGCGGCATAATCGCGGACAATTTCTTCCAATCGTTCTTGCAAGTTGATTGACATGGCCTGACGATAGCAATCGCTTTCC
>JAEUQP010000916.1 GCA_016789645.1 Acidobacteriota bacterium
TGCTTTTGAAAGTCCTCATAACATTCTCCCTCCAGAAAATTTCGGAATTGAAGTTCCGTGGTGTTGGTACGATCAGAACGTACCAACGGATGGAGTAACTTGTATTGAAACCGGGTTGAAATCGTTCTCAAATTTTCTTCAAACGCGCATGTTGCTGCTCTTTCAAGCAGTTATAAACAACTCAAAACTGGGTCAATAATGCCGCACTCCGCCAGAACTTCCAAAACCCCTTACGGAATCCAAGGTAAGGCGCGATTGCAGTCCCAGCTAAATTTCTAAAGCCAAGCCGCCTGGAAAATGAACGAAGTTAGCCGTGCTCGGTGGATTATCGAAAACCTGATCTTCATTCCTCCTCCCCAAAGACCTATCATTCGTGTCGTATTCGTGAATAAATCTATTTCGTCAAAGCATTGACGTTCAGGGAGGAAAAAGCATGTCATTCGAGAAAACCAAATGGGTCTGGCAGGACGGCAAAATGCTGCCGTTCGAGGAAGCAAAAATTCATTCCACGGCTTTCGGGCTTCATTACGGCACGGGAATTTTTGAAGGAATTCGTTGCTATAACGGCAACATCTTCCGGTTGAAAGAACATATGGATCGGTTTTACGCGTCGGCGGCGGTGTACAAACTGAACATTGATTATTCGCCCGAAGCGTTGAACGACGCCATTTGCGACACCGTTCGCCGCAACGGCTTCACAAATTGCTACATTCGCCCGACGGCGTATTCCGACGCAGGCAGCCTGGGCATCCGTGCGGTTGTTCCGACCGGGCTCAACATTCTGACCTGGGAATGGGCGAGCGATTTTGCTGACAAACAAGCCAATGGCATGCGCGTAACCGTGTCGCCGTATCGCAAATTCCACTCTTCGATGATCCCGACCACGGCCAAAGCAACCGGCAATTACCTGAATTCGATTCTGGCCGTCCGCGAAGCCGCCGCGCGCGGATTCGACGAAGCCATCTTGCTGGACGCCAACGGCAATCTGGCCGAAGGCGCTGTGGAAAACATCTTTCTCATCAAAAACGGCAAAGTGCTGACCAACGACGAACACTCTTCGATTTTGATGGGAATCACGCGCGATTCGGCAATTCAGATTGCCCGGCATCTGGGTTATGAAGTCGAAATCCGCGCCTTGAAGCTGCACGAATTGTTCAGCGCCGACGAAGTGTTCCTGACCGGAACCGCTATCGAAATTACTCCCGTCCGCGAAGTGGACGGCAAAGTGATTGGCAACGGCGCTCGCGGCCCGATCACCGAACAAATCCAGAAAACCTTTTTCGACATCGTCAACGGGCGCAAACCGGAATTTCAACACTGGCTGCATCCGGTTGAGCAAAAAGCCGTGGCGTCAGCAGCGTAGCAGCACGTTCAAACCGTTCAGAGTTCAAGCTTCAGCTTGTGTCTTCAAGTTGAAGCTTGAACTCCGAACGAAGAGGGTTGAGTGATGAAAACAGCAACCGCCGCAATCATCGAAGATTTTCCCGTCGCCGACATCGGTGTCGAAGAAATCAGTTTGCTTCCACTGGATCATCCCGGCGCGCACGATCCGGCGTATCGAACCAGACGAAATTACATCGCTGATCTGGCTCGGCAATACCGGCTCGACCCCGAACACAAAATTCCCGACGTCGCTTACACAGCGCAGGAAACGGCTGTTTGGCGACACGTCAGCCGCCAACTGGAAAAAGCCCACGCGCGCCGAGCCTGTTCTTTATATCTGGAAGCCAAACAGCAATTGGGAATCTCCGCGTTTCGCATCCCGCAACTCGGCGAATTGAGCGCCAAACTGACAGCGGCTTCCGGCTTTCGGCTGGCTCCGATTGAAGGACTGGTGGAAACACGCGCTTTTCTGAGTTGGCTGGGCAAACGGACGATGCTTTCGACGCAATACATCCGGCATCATTCGCGGCCTGATTACACGCCGGAACCGGATGTCGTCCATGAAGTCATCGGCCACATTCCCATGTTCACCGTGCCGGATTTTGCGGACTTTTCGGAATTCATCGGCAAAGGCGCGGTCGTCGCCACCGACGAACAACTGGAACA
>JAEUQP010000917.1 GCA_016789645.1 Acidobacteriota bacterium
GCTTTGTTAACGACTCACGTCCCGCTGACCGAAGTCTCCAGTTACGTCAAAAAATCCGCCCTTGAAACCTTGATCCGTCTGATTCACCGCGAACTGCTGGCTTATGGCTTCGCTCGTCCGCGAATTGCAGTGGCGGCGTTAAACCCACATGGCGGAGAAGGCACATTGTTCGGCTTTGAAGAAGCCGCCGAAATGATTCCTGCCATTGAAACCTGCCGCGAAACCGATGGCATTGATGTCAGCGGGCCGCACTCCGGTGACACGGTGTTTCTGCGTGCCGCACGGGGCGAATTCGATCTGGTGATTTCCTGTTATCACGATCAAGGGTTGATTCCCGTCAAATGCCTATCTTTTGGCGAAGCCGTCAACGTTACCTTGGGCTTGCCGTTCATACGCACTTCTGTGGATCACGGAACAGCTTTTGACATCGCTGGGCAAGGTAAAGCCGATCATTCCAGCATGATTGCTGCTATCAAATTGGCGGTCGAATTGTTTCAGCGCAAACATTCTCTTCAGTAATCATAAAAAGGCGATGCCATCCAGGTCACCTGAGCAATCTGGATGGCATCGCCTTGTTTGAATCAGCCCAACCGTCCGAGACGGTTTCAGCAGCCTTACTTCTTCTTGGCTGGAGCTTTCTTTGCGGCTTTTTTAGCCGGGGCTTTCTTGGCCGGAGCTTTCTTAGCTGGAGCCTTCTTCGCGGCTTTCTTAGCCGGAGCTTTCTTCGCAGCTTTCTTAGCCGGAGCTTTCTTAGTTGCTGGCACGGGTTTCTTGCCTCCTTTCTTTGAGGTTTGTTTCACTGCTTTTTTGGCCGCTGGTTTAGCGACTTTCTTTGCAGCTTTCTTGGCAACCTTCGCCTTTTTGGCAGGCTTGGTTGCTTTAGAAGTTTTGGGCGCGGCCTTTTTCGCAGCCTTCTTAGCCTTTTTCGCGACTTTCTTAGCTGACTTCGCAGGCTTGGCCGCGTTCTTCGCCTTCTTGGCGGCGTTCTTCGCTTTCGGTTTTGCAGCCGCTTTTTTTGCTGGTTTATCGGATTCTTCGATGGACGGTGAAGCGACTTCAATCGCCGATGGAATCGCGACCGAGACAGGTTCGGGCATCACATCAATTACCAAAGGAGTCGCTTCTGATTGAACAAAGCTCGAAGGTTCAGGTTCGAAATCTGCCTCAAGAGTTTCTTCCACGATCAAAGTTTGTCCACCAATTTCGTCATCACCTTCTTCTTCAACTTCATTGCCTTCGTCTACTTGAACCTGAATGGTTTCGATCTCGCGCTTGGCATTCAATGGTTCTTCTTCTTTATCATCATCGAAATCATCATCGCCGTCTTCCAGGTCGTCATCGTCATCATCATCTTTCAGATAATCATCGTCCTCATCTTCATCATCGTCGTCACGATAGTCATCATAATCCCATGGATCACGTTCATCGTCGTCACCAAATTGCGCAGCATAACCGCGCGGGCCACCACTTTGAGGAGCAGAATACATTTTGGACGACAAATCACCCTGCTCGGAAACTCCTATTTCCAGCTCATCTTTCAAAGCGCCAAATTTGACCATAAATCCTCCTAGATCGGTTTTGGGTGCTGTTGTTGAGTTTGATGATGTAGACCAATGCGTTACTGCTGGCAAAATGCGCCGGGATTATAGCACGTGACTTTTTAGTCGCTAGTGGCAGCCAGCAATTCTCAAAAATTGAAGCTGCATTCTCGATTTTGCAATTGGCGGTTGGTGTGTAAAATGATGTATCGTTTTCGAAAGAATCGGTTCAAGAAAGCAAACGCCCAAAGGTGAAGATTGACGATGAAGCAGGACAAGATCGGAATTGGATTGATCGGTACCGGTTTTGCGCGTAGCGCGCAGGCTCCGGCTTTTCAATTATGCGATGGAGCGGAATTGGTGGCCGTTTGCAGCGGGCATTATGAAAACGCTGTCAAAGTCGCATCGGAATTCAAAATTGCCAACGCCTGTGAAAGTTACGAACAGTTATTGGCGCTTGAAGAAGTTTCGCTGGTTGTCATTTCTGCGCCACCATATTTGCATCATCCGATCTCGATTGCCGCACTCAATGCCGGCAAACATGTGATTTGTGAAAAACCAATGGCGATGAACGCCAACGAAGCCCGCGAAATGACTGAACTGGCGGCAACCAAACCCAATCAGCTTTCGATCATTGATCACGAGTTACGGTTCAATCCGACCTGGCGACGTATGAAAGAACTGGTAGACGGTGGCTTTCTTGGCGATTTGCATCACATCAGCGTGACGATCGCTTCGGGGTTTCGTCATTCTGCTCAACGCCCATGGAATTGGTGGTCGCAAAAATCTGCCGGAGGCGGCTTGCTCGGAGCACTTGGCTCTCACGCGATTGACGCCATCCGCTGGATGTTCGGCGAAATTGAATCTGTTTCAAGCGCTGTCGCGACTTTGGTTCCTGAGCGGAAAGACCCTAAAACCGGCGAAATGAAAAAGAACGAAACCGACGATTATTGCTCGTTCCTGGTTCGGTTTGGCTCATCGGAAGGCCGTACGTCACACGGCGTTGTCATGCTGTCATCCCTGTTCGCCAGCGGCGGAAAAAATCAGATCACAGCAGTTGGCAGCAACGGTACGCTGGTGCTCGATGGCGAGGAAATGTTGTTGGGCGCAATCGGTTACAACCATCCATTCGAAGAAATGTCGCTGGCAGATCGAGCGCGTGAAATCTCCGTCATTCCCGACAACATCTGGGCGCGATCTTTTTATCATTTGGCGCGCGAAACGGTTCAGGCCTTGCGTGAAGGCAGAACAGAAATTGCTCACGCCGCCACGTTCGCGGATGGATTGCGCTGCCAGGAAGTCGTTGACTCCATTCTGCGCTCCGAAGCTGAACAACGTTGGATCAATATTGGCGAATGAGATCCTGTTCGCCGCCCATAAAACCCAAACAACCGCACATGGTTTTGGAAAATCCTAGCTGGTCGTGTATATTTCCGCCCTTGCCTGAATCCCCACAACAGGTCGATCAGGCAACATCAGCTTAGGTTTTTCAACAAAAACACAACATCAATTCAGGGAGTAATTCGATAATGGCAACAGTCAAGAGATACAACATTTTCTGTCAGAAATGTAACCAGAAATTTCCGATCTTCGCTTCGCTGCATCACTCAATAGATGTGGACGGATGGATCAAGGACAAAGCCGAAAACCACGACTGCAAAGCTTATGCAGATCAATTGGCAAAAGAGCGCGCGCCGCGTGCTTTGAACCCGATCAAGGCTTCTAAGAAGGGCAAATAAATTTTGCTCGTGTGTGGTTTCTATCCGGCTGCCAGGCGTTCTGTCTGGCAGCCCCCACTATTCTTTAGCAGGTGACAATCCTGCTTGACTGATTTTCTGGAGGAGGAGTCCAAAATATGCCAACCAAAATTACCGTCAACAACAATGGTTCGTTACGGGTCGAAGGCGAGATCGAAATTTACGACGCAAGTGGTAACAAGTTCGGATTGGCTGGTCGGACGGTGATTGGCCTGTGCCGATGTGGCCAGAGCGCCAACAAACCTTTTTGCGATGGAGCGCACGCTCGCTGCGGGTTCCAATCGCAAGTCGAAGCCCGGGACCTGCCCGCGCCTGCGCCCAAACCCGGCGCTTAATGTCATCGAAGCTAGAAGCTAAAAAAAGAAGATTGACCAATCCGTCATCATCAAAAAAATACATTCAGGAATCAAACTCATGAGTAAAGCAGCACCAACAGCAGGAGCCGGTTTGCGCGATGTGGTCGCCGCGCCAAGTCGCATTTGTTTCATTGACGGCGAAAAAGGAATTCTGATTTATGGCGGTTACGACATTCATCAGCTCGCCGAAAATTCAAGCTTTGAAGAAGTGGTTTTTTTGCTCTGGAACGGTCGTTTGCCAAACAAGCCTGAACTCGACGAGTTGAATAAACAGCTCACGGCCAATCGCGCGCTTCCGAAAGAAATCATTTCCTTCATCAAATCTTTCCCCAAAACAGCCGTACCGATGGACGCCCTTCGGACGGCTGTTTCGGCATTGGCGTTTTTCGATCCTGACAAAGGCGATAATTCCCCTGAAGCTCGGCAGCGTCAGGCCATTCGGTTGACGGCGCAGGTCGCCACGGTCGTTGCCGCGATTGATCGCATTCGCAATGGTAAAGAGCCGGTGGATCCTAATCCGGCTCTCTCGCACGCCGGAAATTTTTTGTATATGCTCAACGGCAAGGAACCATCCGACGTGGAAACCCAGGCGTTCGACATCGCGCTGATTCTGCACGCCGACCACGAGTTCAACGCCTCGACCTTTGCTGCGCGCGTCACCGCCGGAACTCTGGCGGACATTTACGCCGCGACGACAGCGGCGATTGGCGCGTTGTCGGGTCCGCTGCACGGCGGAGCCAACGAGCAGGTCATGAAGATGCTGCTCGAAATCGGCTCGCCCGAAAAAGTGGACGAATACGTTGCCGCCAAATTTGCCAAAGGTGACAAGATCATGGGCATCGGTCACGCCGTTTACCAAACTGAAGACCCGCGCGCCACACACTTGCGTCGCATGTCTGAAGCCACCGGCAAACGTCAGGGCGACACAAAATGGTTTGATATGTCCAAACGCATCGAAGACCTGGTCGTCGCCGAAATGGACAAAAAAGGCAAAAAGATTCGCGCCAACGTGGATTTCTATTCGGCTTCGACCTACTACATGCTGGGCATCCCGGTTGATCTGTACACGCCGATTTTCGCCGTCAGCCGTATCAGCGGCTGGTCAGCGCACGTGCTGGAACAGCTTGGCAACAACAAACTGATTCGGCCTCGTTCTGAATACCTTGGCGAAATGGATTTGAAATACGTTCCGATTGAACAGAGGTAATTACTTCAATGAGCAGCGTAATCATTTACACCAAACCCGGTTGTCCTTATTGCGCTAAAGCGAAAACCTGGTACACAGAACAAGGAATCGCTTTTGAGGAACGCAATGCGCAGGACAATCTGGCGTATCGCAAAGAAATGTTTGCCTACACGGACAACGACCCGACCGTTCCGGTGATCGTCGTTGACGGTGTATTCAAGCAAAACGGCTGGGAAGGTCGTGGCTGAACGGTTCACTAACGATCAGCCGTGAGTTGATCCATAACGAAAACAAACAAGGCGGTTCGGCGAAAAGCTGAAACCGCCTTTTTGATTTGGTGAGCAAATGAGAAACCTGTCAAAACCAACCCGCCGGGAAATGCTGCAAACCAGCGTCGCCGCTTCGGTGGCGCTGATTGCGGACCAAGGAGCACGCGCAATGACAAACGCAATTCAGCCCAATCAGAAAAGTTCGATTACCGATGTCGCTGGCATCAAAGTCGGCCACTTCACCGACACGCGCCGACCGACAGGCTGCACGGTGATTCTGTGCGAAGATGGCGCAACCGGCGGCGTAGACGTGCGTGGTTCTGCGCCGGGCACGCGCGAAACTGATTTGCTCAATCCGAAAAATCTGGTGCAACAGGTTCACGCCGTTGTGTTGAGCGGAGGCAGCGCATTCGGTCTGGAAACGGCGACCGGCGTCGTACGCTGGCTGGAAGAACGCGGCATAGGCTACGACGTGGGCGTGGCCAAAGTGCCCATCGTTCCCGCTGCGATCCTCTTCGATCTGGGAGTCGGCGACGCCAAAATTCGCCCGGATGCAGAAGCCGGTTACAAAGCCTGCAAAGCCGCAACGACCAACGCGCCCGCCGAAGGCAATGTCGGCGCTGGCGCAGGAGCAACAGTGGGAAAAATGTTTGGCGGCAAACGCGCAATGAAAGGCGGAATCGGTACGGCTTCTATAAAACTTCCCGGCCTGACCGTTGGAGCCATCGTCGCCGTCAACGCCGTCGGCGACGTGATTGATCCATCAACCGGCAAGCTCATCGCCGGAGCGCGCACGCCCGATGGCAAAAAGCTGCAAGGCACGATGGCTGGAATTCTTCGTGGCGAAAACTTGCCACCGATGCTTGGCGGCACGAACACGACCATCGGTCTGGTTGCCACTGACGCCAAGCTCGACAAAGCCCAGGCGCAAAAAGTCGCCGAGATGGCTCAAGATGGTTTGGCGCGAACAATCAATCCGGCACACACCATGTTCGACGGAGACACGATCTTTGCCGTCGCCACTGGCAAAACAACTTCGACCAACCCGGCCAACGTTACGCTGATCGGCGCGCTTGCTGCCGAAGCCATGTCCCAAGCCGTCGTTCGCGCCATCCGCGCAGCTCGCGGAATTCAGGTTTCTCCTGGCCAAAACTTGCCCAGCGCGGCAGACTTGGGTTAAAAAACGTATGCGATCCTCTGCTCGCGCTACTGATCAAGGAGTCGAACTTATGAGCAAGGCAACCAATCGAAAAATCAAAGTTGATCCCACCATCATTTACCCTGATTCGGACGGCAAGCCTATGGCCGACAATACCAAACAGTATCAGTACATAGTCATGCTGCACACCGGCATAGACAGCCATTTCGCCGACAACCCAAACGTCTTCGTCGCCGCCGATTTGCTCTGGTATGCCGTCGAAGGCTGGCCCAGCATTCGGGTTGCGCCGGATGTAATGGTTATTTTCGGTCGCCCCAAAGGCCATCGAGGGTCTTACCGGCAATGGGTGGAAGACGACATTGCGCCCCAGGTCGCCATCGAGATTCTCTCGCCCAGCAACACCAAAGCTGAGATGGATGAAAAGCTGACCTTTTATGAAAAACACGGCGTTGATGAATATATCGAATACGACCCAGACCGCGGCAGGCTGCAAGTCTGGCAACGCAAAGGGCGAAAGTTGATGCCGGTGGTTTTTGGCAAGGAATGGAAAAGCCCGCTGCTGGAAATCACGTTGCGGTTGGAAGACGATGGCGAACTGAGCGCCTTTCACGCCGATGGCAGAAAATTCCTGACTGCTGTCGAAATAGATCAACTGGCTCAACGCGAACACGCTCGCGCCGAACAAGAAAAGATTCGCGCTGAACAAGAAAAGGCTCGCGCTGACCGGTTGGCCGCTAAACTCCGCGAGCTTGGCATTGACCCGGAAACCTTGAGATGAAGCGATGAAAAGAGTTTCTTTTTTTAGATGGAAGACCGGTCAAGCTTCAGGGCATTCTGACCTTCAATTTCACATTGCAATAACAAGCAAGCGGACACACTTCTCAAGGATTGCCTAATCGCGCTGAGGGTTGACCGAACCGCTGATCGGTTTGCGCGTAGTTTCGCCAGTGTGCAGCACGGGCAGGCCTTCGTCCACTTCGCCGTGAGGACGCGGAATGATGTGCGTGGAAACCACTTCGCCGACTTTGCGACCGGCGGCGGCTCCGGCTTCAACGGCGGCTTTGACTGCGCCGACTTCGCCGCGCACGATGGCGGTCACGAGTCCCGCATCCACTTTTTCCCAGCCGACCAGTTTGACGTTGGCGGCTTTGACCATCGCGTCGGCGGCTTCGATCATCGCCACCAAGCCTCGGCATTCGACCATTCCCAGTGCTTCCATTGTGAACCTTCCTGAAATGTTGAAGTGATTTTCTACGGGCGTGATTGTAGTCAAAGTCGCGCGACGAATCCAATTGTGGCCTTCGCCACAAACGCCCAAACCAAAGAAAAAGCCTCAGTCACCCGCAAAGGCAACTGAGGCTTGATGAGTTCGGCAGTTCGCCTGACTGTTACGGCCTGCCGCTTTCCAAAAACGCTTTCAGCTTCCGGGAGCGCGACGGGTGACGCAGCTTGCGTAACGCCTTGGCTTCGATCTGGCGTATGCGTTCGCGCGTGACGGCGAAATGCTGGCCGACTTCTTCCAGCGTATGTTCGCTGCCGTTCGGGCCAAGACCGAAGCGCATCTTGATGACTTTTTCTTCGCGCGGCGTCAGCGTCTTCAACACTTCTTCGGTAATTTCCCGCAAATTGATGTTGATGACGGCTTCCGCCGGGTTCTGAATCGTCTTGTCTTCGATGAAATCGCCAAGATGCGAATCTTCCTCTTCTCCGATGGGAGTTTCGAGCGAGATCGGTTCCTGGGCGATTTTCAGCACCTTGCGAACTTTCGACGCCGGAATGTCCATCTTCTTGGCGATTTCTTCCGACGTTGGTTCGCGTCCGAGTTCCTGCACCAGCGCGCGCGAAGTCCGAATCAGTTTGTTGATCGTTTCGATCATGTGAACCGGAATGCGGATGGTGCGGGCCTGGTCGGCAAT
>JAEUQP010000549.1 GCA_016789645.1 Acidobacteriota bacterium
CGAAATCGAAAAACAGGCGTTGATGCGCGAAGAAGACGCCGTTTCCAAAGAACGGTTGGCGAAAGTCGAAAAAGAAATTGCCGACTTGAAAGAAAAGTCCGATGGCATGAAAGCCAAATGGCAGTCGGAAAAAGATGTCATCGAACGCATTCGTTCGTCCAAGGAAAAGATGGAGGCGTTGAAGGTTGAGGCCGAACAACTTGAACGCGCGGGCAATTATGAAAAGGTCGCCGAAATTCGCTACGGCAAGATGGTCGAATTGCAGCGCCAGCTCGAAGCCGACCAAAGCAAGCTCGAAGAGTTGCAGGTTGCTGGCCGGACACTGAAGGAAGAAGTCACGGAAGAAGATGTTGCCGAAGTCGTGGCCAAATGGACTGGCGTCCCGGTGTCGAAAATGCTGGAAGGCGAAGTTCAAAAGCTGGTCAAGATGGAAGAGCGATTGGGGATGCGCGTTATTGGGCAAGACGATGCGTTGATCGCCGTGGCGAACGCGGTGCGTCGCGCTCGCGCCGGATTGCAAGACCCGAAACGGCCCATTGGATCATTCATCTTCCTGGGGCCGACCGGCGTCGGCAAAACCGAAACAGCGCGCGCGTTGGCGGAGTTTCTGTTTGATGACGAACACGCGATGGTGCGGCTGGATATGTCGGAGTTCATGGAAAAACATTCCGTCGCTCGGCTGATCGGCGCGCCTCCGGGTTATGTCGGGTATGACGAAGGCGGGTATCTGACCGAAGCCGTTCGTCGCCGACCTTATTCGGTGGTGCTGTTCGATGAAATCGAAAAAGGGCATCCTGACGTATTCAATATTCTGTTGCAGATTCTGGATGATGGGCGGCTGACCGACGGCAAAGGTCGCACGGTGGATTTCAAAAACACAGTCATCATTATGACTTCGAACGTCGGTTCGCGTGAAATTCAGGATTTCCACGGCGATGACAAAGGCATGCGTTCGGCGGTGCTCGAACAATTGCGTGGGCATTTCAAACCGGAATTTCTGAACCGCATTGACGACGTCATCATCTTCAAACGGCTCGGTGTCGAACAGATTCGCGCGATCATCAAGGTTCAGCTTGAATCGTTGCGGCGTATGCTGAGTGATCGGAAGATCACGCTGGTGATGGATCCGTCGGCGGAGGAATTGCTGACCCGCGAAGGCTACGATCCGGTGTATGGCGCTCGTCCGTTGAAGCGGGCGATACAAAGCCTGATTCAGAATCCGCTGGCGATGAAATTGCTCGGCGGCGAAGTCAAACCGGGCGACACACTCACCGTCAAAGGCGATTTGGATAGTGGGCAGATGTCTTTTGCGACTGGGGTTGTTCAGGCAGCAGGCGTGTAGGCCGGGATGGCAGAGATGGGGCGACAACGGGATTTTTCTCTTCCTCGCCCTCGTCTCTCTTTCTCTCGGTCGCCCCCTGCCTTGTCTGCATTTTTCCAGGATGATAGATTGCCCGTCTTGGCATGACGGCTTCAGAAGCACTTTTACACAGAGTTCTCACTAACTATGAATTCAAACACAGGTAAAGACACAGCAGCGGCAACAGAAGCCGCAGAGGTTCATGAAATCCGCGTTACCGACAAACGACGGTTCAATTCCGACGGCGAACCGATTGTGGAAAGCGCCGAACAGGACCCGCCCAGCACGGTGTCCGAAGAGGTTGAAGCGTTGCAGGCAAAACTGAAAGAGTCCGAAGAAAAGCGCGGCGAAGCGGAGCGCAAATTGAGCGAATATGCCGACCGGTTTCGCAAAGCGCAGGAACAGTTAAAAGTTGAAACGGATGAAATGCGCGCGCGCATCAATCGCACTGCTGAGCAAAAGCTGGAAGCCGCGCGCGGAGATTTGGTCGCCGGGTTGCTCGACACGCTCGACAATTTGAAACGCGCCGTTGCCGCAGCAGAAGCCAGTCAGCACAACGAAACCGATTTCAACGCTTTGCTCGAAGGCGTCAGGGCAACGGCCAATTTGTTCGAAGCCAGGATGCAAGGCTTGGGACTGGCGGCGATTGAAGCCGAAGGTCAGGAGTTCAATCCGGAACTTCATGAAGCTGTGGAGATCGTTCCGGTCGAAGCCGACCAGGACAATAAAGTTATTGCCGAATATCAAACCGGCTACAAGTTTGGAGA
>JAEUQP010000565.1 GCA_016789645.1 Acidobacteriota bacterium
TAAGGCTTCGACTTGTGATTTATTCAAAAAGCTTTTGATCTCGACTGCGATTCTTCGCCCTTCCTTTTCCGCAGCAACAGGACTGCGTTCCGCTGCCAGATCAACATACAGGTCGCGCTTCTGATAGCGCAATTGCAGCGGGTCGTCCGTGATGGTCCACCCATCGGCAACCAGAACTTCAACAACAATGTCGTGATATAAATCTTTTGCTGGCATAAAATACTCAAAATTCTATTACAACGCCCCGTGCCCCCAATTAGAGATATGCCACTGGCTTCCTGATTTGCCGCGAATTGTCGGATTGCCATCCACACCTTCATTGACTAAACGAAACGTGACTTCTTTCGTAACATCTTGCCCTTCTTCATACCAGAGCTTCACAGTTATTTCTGTAATAGCCGGTGCTTCGTCCACGATTTCTTTGATTTCGAATATGCGAAGTTTGCTTGATGCATAATGGTTTTTGACACGCCCTGCATCTTTGCCGGGAGTTGTTTTGAGCCAATTTAACAAGAAATCTACCATTTTTCCGTAATTACATTTCTTCCAAAAGCACAGAAACTCCACTAACGCACGTTCTGGCGTGCCCTCAGTAAATTCTGTTGGTTCACCATTGACCGGAAAATCTTCACCTGGGCTTAAGCTTCTTGGCGACCATTCATCGAAGAGTTTTTCAAATTCGGCTTTTTCACGAGCATGCTCGTGAATCTGTTGAAATAGCTCTCCCCAAGATTTCTTTGTCTCTTCCGGCTGCTCACCAAGTAATCCCTGCTCAGCCTTTAATGCCCAATCTCTTGTTGCAAACAGTGCTGCCCAAGTTTTGGCCGCAACCATTTTATTGTCATAGCCCAAATCCATTCCGTGAAGAATGCCATTCCGAAATGGAATTGATATTGGTTCTATTGTCGTGGTTTGGCGACTTTTACGAAACAGTTGAGCAAGTGCTTTTAGCCCTTTGCTGTGAGCAGCTATTGAATCCCAAGCCTCAAGATTTGCCTCCTCAGCAAAGAAGCCTCGCCGCTTCTCCTGCAACTCATTAACCATTCCATCTAACAGTGCAAGCACTACTGGAACACAAGCATGGTAGCGTTCCTCTCGATAATCAATCAGTGCTTTCTCGGCTAAAGCCATTCTTGGCCGAAATGCTTTTACTCCCTGCATCATCATCAGCTTCCAATCAATATTCTCTGAGCAGTAATACTCTACAAGATCATTTTCAGCCTCATCTAAGTTTCCGGTCTTCGCTTTAGCAATAGCATTTTTCGCAATCTCTAAATTCATCGCGTCATAAATGATCCAACCCCGCGATGAGAATAAGTCGTTAAAATCATCTGGAATTGAGGCCAAATCATTCGCTAGGCGCTCCAACTCACCAATATCAGCAAGGGCTTCCTCCATTTGTTTTGTATCAACCTTGAACAAACGAAGTAATGGCTTCAAAAATGGCATCAAGCGTTTCCAGTTCTTGATGCCATTAAGAAGTTGAAGATTTTTTCTGATGTATGGGATGTCACAAATTAATAGACGATCCATAACCCTCACCCAAACACTTTCAAAATCGGATCGCCCCCGAAGTTCGTCAGCCGTTGTTCGCGCCCACCGTAGTAATACGTCAGCTTGCGGTGCTCCAAGCCCATGGCGTGCAGGATCGTCGCGTGCAGGTCGTGAACGGAGTAAGGTTCGACAGCGGCTTTCAATCCGAATTCATCGGTTTCACCAATCATCTGGCCGCCTTTGACTCCGCCACCAGCCATCCACATGCAGAAGCCGTAATGGTTGTGATCGCGTCCGATGCCGGATTGCGACATGGGCATGCGGCCAAATTCTCCGCCCCAGACGATCAGCGTCGAATCCAGCAAGCCGCGCGCTTTCAAATCTTTGATCAAACCGGTCATCGGAATATCGGTTTCGGCGCAATGCAGCCGGTGGTTTTCGTCAATCCCGAAGTGCGCGTCCCAGGATTCCTGTTGATGGCCTCCGCCGTGATAAAGCTGAATGAAGCGCACGCCGCGTTCGACCAAGCGACGCGCAGTCAGACATTGTTTGCCGAAAAAGTCCGTGTGTTTTTCGCCGATGCCATACAGCTTTTTGGTCGCGTCGGATTCTTTGCTCAGGTCAACGGCTTCGGGCGCGTGCGATTGCATCTGGAAAGCCAGTTCATAAGAAGCGATGCGCGCATCCAGATCGCTGTTTTTAGCGTGCTGTTCGCGGTGTTCCTGGTTCAGTTTCTGAATCAGGTCAATTTCCTGACGCTGCAAATGCGGATCAACCCATTTCGGCGGATTCAAATCCACAATCGGCGTCGAGCCAGGACGAAACGAAGTTCCCTGAAACGCCGCAGGCATAAAACCCGAAGACCAGTTCGGCGCGCCGCCAATCGGGCCTCCGCGCCAGTCGTACATCACAATGTAAGCCGGAAGGTTTTGATTCTCAGTCCCCAAACCATACGTCACCCACGAACCAAGCGAAGGATTGCCCGGGCGAATGTTGCCGCTGTTCATCTGAAAGATCGCGGGCGAATGATTGTTGCTCAGACAATAGAGCGATCGAATCACGCACAACTCATCGGCAACGCTGCCCAGATTGGAATAGAGTTCGGAAATGTCTACGCCGCCGTGCCCGTACTTTTTGAACTTGTACGGCGACGCCATCAAATTGCCATTCTTGTTGAAGGTTTCCAGCTTGTCCAAATCCGGCAGCGGCTTGCCGTGATTTTTGGTCAGCATCGGTTTCGGGTCGAACAAATCCACCTGGCTGGGGCCGCCATACATAAACAAGAAGATGACCGATTTGGCTTTGGCTTTGAAATGCGACGGTTTTGGAGCCAGCGGATTCACGTCTCTGGAATCCGAGGCGTTTGGCGTCGCCGCCAACAATCCGTCCTGATCCAGCAAGGAACTCAAGGCCAAACCGGAAAATCCGGCTCCGGCTTTGAAGATCAGTTCACGGCGAGTCATCGGTTGCGGCGTAAGAATCGGAAGCGTGTTTTTCATGGTCAGTATCCAATGTTGAATCAGCGAATCACTTTGCCTTTGATCCCCAGCACTTGAGCGGCAACAAGGTTATTGCCAAAGTTCGTGAAATCCTTGAATTGCCAGACGACTTTTTTGTCGCGCGTGACTTCAATCAGTTGCGGGTTTTCAGGCCCGGCGTGGGTGTTGCCGATAATCAAATTGCCGTTGGGCAAGTATTGCAACGTCGTCATCCACGCGAAGGTGATGCCCGGCAATTCTTTCTGATCAATGCTCCAGACGATTTTGCCTGCGCGCGTGACTTCAAACACACGATTGTTGTTTCCTCCGGCAATCAGCGTGTTGCCGTTGGGCAATCGAATCGCGCCGAACACTTCCACGCCGTGGCCTTCGACGCCGTGGCCCGGCGAACGCGGACGCCCATTCAAATCCAGGGCATATTCCCAGACGATTTTGCCTTTGCCGTCGTATTCGCGGACTTTGCCTTCGGCTTCCTGACAAACCAGATAATTGCCGTTGTCGAGTTTGCGCACCATGCGCGTGTCACGATGAGCATTTGGTTTTTCGACAGTCAGCGGAATTTCTTTGACGATCTTGTCTTGCTTGTCCACTTCGATCAGCCGCGAGTTGCCGCTTTCGGCGATCAGGGTCAATCCGTTTTTCAGCCGCTGGTACGAATGAATTTCGACTTTACCGTCGTAACCGGCTTTGGGTTTGGATTCGTGTTTCCAGACGGTTTGCTTGTCGCGACTGACTTCGACCACCGTGGTGTAACCGGTCTGGAACAGCACGTTGCCATTGGGCAGCATTTGAATGTCGTGAATTTCGCGCGCGTCGGGATTCGGAACTTCCCATTCGATTTCGCCTTTTGCGTTGATGATGGCGACGCGTTTTTTGTCCGCGCCCAGCACCTTGTAATCGCGCGAAGAATCGGCCACAGACACGTT
>JAEUQP010000577.1 GCA_016789645.1 Acidobacteriota bacterium
GTTTGTTCGGCAAAGCGTCCGACGATGGCGGGAATGCCGTTGCCGACAGCCATAATCGGCGAGTGCATTTCGAGGCCGAATAGCCCGGCGGAACGCACATACACGCTCAGGGCTTCATCCGTCAGCCAGAAGCTTTCGCGCCAGACGACGCGAGGTTTCACGTCGTCCGGCAGCTTGTCATAAATCCATTGTTTCGTGACTTCCATCTGGCTCATGTCTTCGGGGCAGAGCAAAACTTTATGTTTCGTTTCGCGCACGACGGCAGTGATGGCCGCGCGCAACGGAGCCATATCGTGTTCCGCCATCGCTTCGTTACGGGCCTGACGTTCGGCATTGACGGGTTGATCGCGATATTTCCAATAAGGCGTGTACCGCAACCGCGCCAGACAACAGAGGAACTGGCCGTCCTGCAATTGCTGCGCGCGCAAAAACGTCGTCGCTTTTTCGTCGTTGCGCAAATCGCAGGCGAATGCGCCATCGGGCGCGAATCCCATCACTGGCGCTTTGACCCCTTCGCTTTGCGCCAGCTTGAGCGAAGGGGTGTCGCGGAAGTAAACGAACCGCGCCTGATTGAGCAACTCTTTGTCATTCGCGCCGGATAGAAACGAGCCTTGCGTGATGCCGTAAACGCCAAAGGGCTTGCCGGTATGTTTGATGAACGCGGCGACGTCTTTGGCCGCGACGAGCGAAGGGCCGGAACCGTGCAACAGAAAATCGCACCACGTCAGCGCGTCTTGCAAAGCGGGATTCGAGGCTTTGCCCTGCGCGTCAATCGTACCTTTGACGATTTGCAGTTTTGGGAAGCGCCGATGCTCCATCGCGGCGACTTCATCGGATAAATCCGGCGAAGCCCACAGGCGCACCTCGGCTTCGGGAATGTACTTTTCCAGCAACGTCAGCACGCCCGGCGTGTGAGCAATGTCGCCGATGTTGAAAACCTGCCACGAAGAACGCAACAAGATGCGCGGCGTTTTTTTATCGCGGGCAGGCACTGCCGCCGTCGCTCCCAGGGCGAGCGCGGCGGATTGTGCGAGAAAGTTTCTGCGGGTAATGGTCATAGTCTTAATTGAAACACAGCCTGTTTCGTTTCAGAAGGTCAGCTTCAGGCCGAACTGTAAATTGCGTCCCGGCGCTGCGCCGTTGATCGTGCCGAAAGCGACATCCGTCGTATTGACGTTGGGATTGTTGAGATTCACCAAATTCCAGGCGTTGAAGAAATCGCCCTGAAATTGCGTGCCGATTTTTTCGGTCACGGCAAACCGCTTGCGCAGCGAAATGTCCCAGACCTGACGACCGGGGCCTTCGATGATGCCGATGCCTGCTGTGCCGCGCCGCTTATCCGGCGCGTTTCTGAACGCGGCTTTATTGAACCACTCCACGATGGTTTGCGGCCCTGTGATCTCGCCGCCGACATAATCGGCGCGTCGTCCGCCAATCGAAGTCGCGCCCGTCGGCGTCAGGTATTGCCCGCTTTGAAAGCGCGTGATGCCGCTGACTTCCCAGCCTTTCAGCAGATTGCCGCCGAGTCCTTGCATTCGGCGAAACAGCGGCAAGCGCCACGTGTACGTCGTGACGAAAATATGCCGCCGGTCAAAATTGGTCGGGCCGTAATTGAAGCTGCGATTGAATGGGTCTTCCAGATTGTCGGAATCGCCGCTGCTGTCCGAGAGGGCTTTTGACCAGGTGTAACTCACCGTCATCGTCAGGTCGCCTTTTGGGAAAGCAGGCGGTTTGCACCGTTGCGTTTCACGTTCCGGTTTTCGTCGGGTCTTTCAAAAACACATTGGCGCGCGCGCTGAAATCGCCGCGTCATTTGTCGCGATAGGCATCTGCTTCCATCGAAGGCATTGATGTCGAATGTCGCTGGCAGGCCGGGAAAACCTGCTGGGCGAATCGCATTATTTCATATCGCTGTTTCCCGCAACTGCTGCGCGACGATTTTCCATACGTCAGGGTCTAAACCCATCGAGACGTGCGTCGAACTGACTTCAAAGTGTTTCGCTTTGGGGCTGAGTCGATCAATGCAAGCAGGCCAGGAAACGACTTCATCTCGCCGCGAAAAAATAGCAGTGATGGGAACAGTAATCGGTGAAGTCTGGTCGAGTTCTTCGATCTTGCGGGATATGCGTTCACATTCTGCTCTGCCCCAGCGCGTCGCGCCCAACGTATATGTCGGGCCACCAACGACGGGAGTTCCAAATGTGATCACGCTCGCAACTGCTTGCGGAACCAACCGGGCTGTCTCACGGGCAATGACACCACCAAGGCTCCATCCAATAAGGGCAACAGGATGGCCCGTGGTTTTAGACATCGCTACGATTTTCTCTGCCAGTAAGGCGCTGTCGCGTTCTGGCTCTCCGCGATTTGTGCCCATTCCCCAATGACGCGCGTCGTAACCTTGTGTCTTGAGAAACCACCGCAGAGGCGTCAGGCTGACTTCAGGAGCCAGCCAGCCTGGCACGAGTATAACTGGGGCTGTTTTACTGCGCGGCGCTGTGAGCAAGCCGGGATACGCCAGGCCAAGGCGGAATATCTCCCAGCCAACTCGCCATTGATTAAACAAGTCGAGGTGTTGCATTCGCTGTGGCGGCGGCGCATCAGGTGGCGTCAGGTACTCGATTACTTTTCCCATTGTTGCTCCTACGAGTTGGTTTTTTCACGACATCATTTTAGCGGTCATCCACAGAACCAACGCGCCGCGCAGGCTCCACGCGATGGTGCGCAGCCAGTTGGAGTTGACCAAAAACTGATGCGCCGCTGTGTCAAAGCCGGATGAGAGAATGTTGTGTTGCGGCACTTGCAAGAACATCGTTGACAGCCAAATCACGACAACTAGCGCCAACCCAACAACTGTTTCGCCGAGTCCAATCGCGGGCGAGCGAAAGAACAGCAGCAAGCCTGCCGTCACCAGTTCGATCAGCATGGGTATCCCTACGATCGGTGTAATCAGATTGGAATGCGCGGCTTCATACGCTGCAAAGCCTTCCTTGCCGACACGAGCAAAGAGCGGGTAATGGACGATCTGGATGCACCAAATCAATCCGGTCATATACAGCGTCGCAGCGACGTTCGAGAGCAAGATAAGTTTGCAAAGATTGTCGTTCATCGGTTCAGCAAAACTTGGGCGGCGGAGCGGCCTGAAAGAAATGCGCCTACGACGCGCGGTGCGCCGAACGCGTCTCCGGCAAAAACGAGCGGCGCGGGTTCATCGGTGAACAGGCAGGCTTCGGGATGCGTCACCACGGGTTGGCTGTAACGCCAACGATGCACCTGCCAGCGTTTGACCGGCGCGCGCAACCAGTCACTCGCTGCGTGGAGCAATTTTTGTGCGATGACCTCGTGCGGCGCGTCCCAATGTTCGCGTGTGAATTCCGGCCCGGCGTGCAAGGTCACGGTGAACGCATCCGGCGAAATCCCTTTGCGATGATTGTCGCCAATCCAGGCAATGGGTTCGCTGCGCAATTGCAGCGCGCCCGGTTCAGGCAAGCGGCTGGGCGCTTCAAGTTCGACGAGCACGGCAAAGCACGGAGCGTAGCTGATGCGTTCGAGCGAAGCGCGGGTTTCCTCGGCAAGCTTGGTCGCGCCTGCATCAAGCAGCGCAAGCGATTGTTCAACGGGCGGTGTAAGCAACAGCGACGCTGCCGTATGGTTCACGCCCGAAGCCAGCGTGACGCGCCAGCCGTTTTCAAACGGACTGACACTGGCGACTTGCGCGTTGGTTGTGACGGGCAGGCTTTTCGCCAAATCGCGCGCCAGCGAATTCATGCCATTGACCGCGCAATAACGCGGATGGCCGTCGTGTTGCGGCTGGCCTGAAGCGTCGGCGAATCCGCGCGCCCATTCTTTGACCAAGCCGCGCGCCAGCCAGTCATCCACTTGCGTTTGAAACGACGTGTCGCGCACGGTGAAAAATTGTGCGCCGTGATCGTAATAAGTGCGCTCGCCCGCTTCGTTATCGCTCCAGCGCGTTGCCAGTCTGCCGCCTACGCCACGCCCCTTGTCGAACACTGCGACGTTTAGGCCGTGAGATTGTAAGACGCGAGCGGCAGTCAGTCCCGTCATTCCTGCGCCGATGATGAGACACTGATAATTTGATTCCATTGTCTAAAAGCGCGCG
>JAEUQP010000640.1 GCA_016789645.1 Acidobacteriota bacterium
GCCGCATCACAAACAACTCAACTTTACGCTCGAAGGTTTGCGCGGAGCCGAAAGCACCGTCGCGCGGTTGAATGATTTCAGGCAACGCCTGACCGAAGTCCAGCCAGAGCAGGGCGCAACGCCCGCGATTGCCCGCATGGCCGAACTGTCGCTGAAACGATTTGAAGACGCGATGGATGACGATCTGAACACTGCCGAAGCCTTGGCTCCGGTTCACGATTTCGTTCGCGAAACCAATTCTTCGCTGGCGACTGGCGCGATCAAATCCGAAGACAAAGCCGTATTATTGGCGACGGTTGAAAAATTTGATTCAGTCTTCGGCATCTTCGGTGAAGTCAAAAAAGAAATGCTGGATTCTGACATTCAAGCCTTGATTGACGAACGTCAGGCTGCGCGCAAAGCCAAAAATTTTGCCCGCTCCGACGAAATCCGCGATCAACTAACCGAGCTGGGAATCATTCTGGAAGACACGAAAGACGGTGTGCGCTGGAAAAGGAAGTGAGGTGGCTAATGGCGTTTGAGGTTAGCCGGTACGCAGAACAGCTTAAACAATGTTGCGAACAGTTCGAAGTGGTGCGATTGGATTTGTTCGGCTCCGGTGTCCGTGATGATTTCAATGAAGAGCGCAGCGACCTGGATTTCCTGGTTACCTTTGATGAGCCAACTAAAATTGGTTATTTCGACCGATACTTTGGCTTGATGGAAAAATTGAGTGACATCTTCAATCGCAAGGTTGATTTGGTAGAAGAGAAAGCGATTACAAATCCTTACTTCAGAAAAGTGGTCAACAGGGAGAGAAAGCTTGTTTTTGCGCGATGAAGAATTGAAATTGCTCTACGACATCGAGCGAGCCGCCTCGCGAATTCTTCAATTCACGCAAGGCAAGGCTGTTGCCGACTACCTGCAGGATGTTCTTCTGCAATCCGCAGTCGAAAGGCAATTCGAGATCATTGGCGAAGCCATCAACCGCTTACAACGAGATAACCCATCGCTCGCCAATGAGATTCGTGAGTATCGAAAGATCATAGATTTTCGCAATGTGTTGTCGCACTCTTATGACAAGGTTTTTCACCATGTGGTATGGCAAGCCGTGACGGATAAGTTGCCTCTTTTGCGTGAGGATATAAAGCGGCTCCATGATTTTAGCCAGGACTCAAATGACTAACAGACGAATTCAAATTCAACAGTCCCTCCCTCTTTCGATTCGCAAAAACCTCTTCGCGGATTAGTGCCTGTCCGTTTTCAGCCAATCGCAATCCAGTGTTGTCGCAATTGTAGCAGCTTGGGAATTCTGACCCTGAGCAGTTGCGGCGTCGTTCATTCATTCCTGAATCATTCGGAGGTACAAACTCATGCAAGGCACAGCAGAATTGAAAGTCGCAAACCTTCCCGTCATCAAAACCGCATTGCCCGGTCCCGTCGCGCAACAAGTCGTCGCGCACGATGCCCAGTTCATTTCGCCGTCGTACACACGGCCTTATCCGCTGGTTGTCAAACGCGCCAAAGGCGCCATGATCGAAGACGTTGATGGCAATATCTTTCTGGATTTCAATGCCGGAGTCGCCGTCTGTTCGACCGGTCACGCGCATCCGCAAGTCATCGAAGCCATCAAAAAACAGGTGGACGATTTCCTGCACGTCTGTTCGGCGGATTATTACTTTCCGCAGTTGTCGCAACTGGCCGAAAAGCTGAATCAAGTTGCTCCGGGCGATGCGCCGAAGAAAGTTCACTTCGGCAATTCCGGCGCAGAAGCCGTCGAAGGCGCG
>JAEUQP010000650.1 GCA_016789645.1 Acidobacteriota bacterium
GTGACTGAATTTGTGGAGGAGAATCTGCATCAAGACCTGTCGCTGGCTGAACTGGCTCAGGTGGCGGAACTCAGCCCGTTTCATTTTGCTCGTTCGTTCAAACAGGCAACCGGAATGACGCCGATCCAGTTTTTGACCCAACGCAGAGTGGAACAGGCCAAACAGCTTTTGCTCAAAGCCGAACTGCCGATTGTCGAAATCGGCTTTCGTGTGGGGTTCAAAAACCAAAGCCATTTCACCACGCTGTTTCGTCGCTTGACGACGATGACGCCAAAATCATACCGATTGGCAGCGCAGCGCTGAGTTCCTCGCTTTTCAAACAGAATTCAGCAAGATCACAACAAAGACGGCAAGCAGCGAAAAGAACTGCTTGCCGTCTTTGTTTTACCTTCTTCGTGTCGGATTTCCGGAAGACAAAAACCACAATTTCCACGAAGGAGGGAACATGCGAAATCGAATCATGACAATCACAGCGGTTTTGGTTTTGTTCGTTTCAGGGTTGGCCACGATTGCTCAGGCCAACGACAGCGCTCAGGCATTTGAACGCGGGGACGAAGCGTTTCGTTTGGGAGCATACGAACGTGCGATGTTTGAATACCGCATCGCGTTGACCTGGCCGGGGCAACACGTCGCACGCGCGCATTACAACATTGGCGTTTGTCATCACAAACTCGGACGGTTGACTGAAGCCGTCACCGAATATCGCAAAGCCGTCAACGATCAAGCCGATAAATATCCGCTGGCTTCCTACGCATTGGGAATTGCGCTGCAATCGTTGCGAAAGCATGACGAAGCACGTGCGGCTTTCGCGCAAGCCGTCGAAGCTTCCGAAGGCAAACTTGCTGAAGCTTTGTTCGAGCTTGGTTTGTATGCCCAGGCCGGTGGCGAACTTCAAACGGCAGCGGAGTATTACCAGCGCTCAATCAGACAAGCGACATACGCGACCCCAGCTTCTCATAACAATCTGGGCGTGATTTTGGCGCTGTACGGGCAGATGGACGATGCGATGCAGGAGTTTGAAACCGCGCTCCAACAATCGCGCGGCAAATTTGATGAAGCGGGGCATAACCTGACGCTTTGCCGCCGAATGATCTCATCGAAATCTTCGACGCTGATTGCGGAATTGAAAACCGGAGGCCGCCAAATTCGGCTCAACGTCGCGAACTGACGCAGCCGTGTGAACGTTGAACGCGTGCAATTGCAGGCGGCGTGAAGTCTTGTGCTAGACTACGCCGCCTTTTTCGTAATCATCTAAACATCAGTTCAGGAGTCACACTCATGACGTTTCATACTGTTGCCGACATTCTGTCGGAAAACGAACGTTCACACGAACGATTGGTTGCCGGAATTTCCGGCATTAATGACGCACAAGCGAACTTTCGTCCCTCAGAAGACGAATGGACGATTGCTGAAATCGTCGAGCATCTGAATATCGTCAATGGAGGCTTTCTTCGTATTACCGCCAAGCTGCTCAAACAGGCGGAAGCCAATCCGAAACCTGCCCCGGCGGATTTGAATTTGGGCGGTGTGATCGTTGATGCCGACGGCAATCCGGCGCCGAAGTTTCAAGCGCCGGAAATGGTTCGCCCGAAAGGCGGAGTCGCGATTGCGGATGCCATCGCTGGTTTGCAAACGACCCTGGCAGGGTTTGCGGAACTTCGGGCGCGTCTGGAAGCAGTGGATTTGTCCGATCAAAGTTTCCCCCACCCGGTTGCCGGATCGCTCAGCGCGTATCAATGGATGATTTTGCTGGCCGAACATTCCGACCGGCATTTGGGACAAATCGGGCGCATCAAAGCGGCGGATGGCTTTCCGGCTTAATCAGATTGGTTACGCAGGTTGATCGGCGTTCAGGCTTCGTAACAGCAAGTCAAAAATGACTCTCAACTCGCCTTCGCGCTCATTGCCGCGTTCGTCGAATTTGCTGTAGCCGACGAAGACTTTTTTGCGACAGCGTTTCAGCAATCCGGTGACAACGCGCAGCAAAATATCTTGCGCCGTGTTTTGTTCGTGAACTTCTGTCCAGATTTGGCCGAGCGGCCATTGGCGGCTGAGCACATAAGGTTGCGTCAGCGGTTGTTGCAAGCGCCGTGTCCACGCCGGGCTGTCAATGTTGAGCCAGAATTGCACGTCCGCCGGTTGGTTGCTGAGCAGAAACGTGTAGGCCGGAGCGATGAGCACTGCGTCCGGCGATTTTTTCCAATCCATCGGCTCGTACTGATCGGCCAGAATTCCCGCATCCACCATTCGCACGTATTCCTGGCCGCTGTCGGTTTCCGGTTCGATCTGGCTGAGCGTCTGGCGAAACGCGCGCGACGAATCAATCAGATTGGCAATGATGCGCGCTTCGTCAAACGCTTCCTGTTCGGCGCTGCGTCTTTTGGGCAAATGAAAACCAAAGCCTTTTTGCGAAAGCACCTCGCCAAACAGTCTGCTGAAAAATAAATCTATTGGTTCGCCTGCCGATGTTTTGTACGTTTCCAGCCAATCCACCAGCTTGTCGAATCGTTCGCCGAAAACTTCGGAAATGCGCTGCCGCATTTCGGGATTTTTGGTGACTTCGCGAAAGGAAAGCAGTTTGCCGCCGACAAAGCGCATTTCGCCGAGCAATGTCGCTCGCGCCAAATCCATTTCGGAAATGACGCTCAGCAGCATTTGAATCACGTCGAACTTTTTGACTTGATGCTGCGGTTCGATGTGCCAACTGGGATGCGCCAGCTTGGCCAGCGTGACCAATGCGCGCACGGCGGGTTCGGCGTGCAGCGGACGCGAAGGCCGCAAGGTGTAGGTTGTGACGCCTTTTTCTTCCAACCGAGACACGAGCGAAAACCGTAGCGAATCGCTCAGCAGCGGAGCCAGAATCACAATCTGATTTTGTTTGACGCCTTCGTCGTGAACCAGCCGCGCGACGGATTCGGCCACCCAATCCACCATCTGCGTGTGAAAGCGGCTGTGCGAGGTGGGCGTGAACTCAAACGCTGCGCGTGCGTCCGCTTTCGATTTCGACTCAGGTTCGTCCGTCATGATTTCGCGCAATTCAGCCAACAAAGCCTGCACGGGCGGCGACATCACACGCGTCGTTTCCAGTTTATGACGCACATCGCAAACAGCGGCCAATTGTTGTGCGCTGGTTTCGTCCGCGCCCAGAAAACGGCGGTAGCTGGCGGCTTCGTCAAAAATCACCATCGCGGACTGGCAACCGGGCAGCCAATCGCGAAGCAGTTCGTGAGTGACGGGCGTGTCTTCTTCGATGTTGTCAACGATGACGTGCTGGTAACGACGCGTCAGATATGCGCGCGCCACGTCGTGCCGCCATAAATGATTGGCGAACAACGACACTTGCAGCGAAAAATCCAGCAAGCGATGTTCGACGCAATACTCGCGAAAGAGATTGGCGCAGGCTTGTGCGTCTTCAAAAATGTGCAACCGCTCAGCGTCGCCCGGCAAGGCTGCTTTCAACCGTTCGGCAATTGAAGTGTGCGGAAATCCGACCAACGACGATTTGTTCAGGTTGTCGGCCAGTTGGCCGAACAATCGAGCGCGCGCAATGGTCACGCTGTTGAAATAATCGTTCTGCTCGATTTCGGGTTCGAGCAGTTTGAACATCAGATACTGAATCAGTTCTGACGACAGAAATTTGGGATGGCGAAACGGATCATTCTGGCTGAGCTGTTCGGCAATCAACGGCCAAAACAAACTGACAATTTGATGTGACAAACTGCCGAGCGTGGCGATGGTGACTTCCGCGCCGGCTCGGCGACGTGGATTGCGAATTTCCGCAAGGTAGGGAAGCGCCAGCCGTTTTTGCGGAACCAGCACCAGGATCGAGTGC
The DNA here is from genome assembly GCA_016789645.1 of Acidobacteriota bacterium. Classification (GTDB taxonomy): domain Bacteria; phylum Acidobacteriota; class Blastocatellia; order RBC074; family RBC074; genus RBC074. Next base: position 3,833 of record JAEUQP010000650.1, read on the forward strand.
GCCGACACACCGGATTCGAGCAAATGTCGCATTCGCCGCACGCCGACCGTTGTTTTGCCAGTGCCCGCCGCGCCGCTTAAAAAGATTTTGGTGTCCAGCGGCAAGCTGACAATTTCTTCCTGCTTTTTCGTCAATCGAATGCTCATTCAAATTCAACGGCTGCGGAGAACCTGAAACCACAAAAGGCGCAAAATGCACAAACAGAGCGGAGGTTTTGTGTCTTTTGTGCTTTTTGTGGTTTCTATTTTCTGGTTAGAAGCCACGGTGCCGATTGACCATCGCCACAGCTTCTGTGGCCAATCGTTTCACTTCAGCGAAATCGCCCGCTTCGAACAATTCAGGTTTCACCATCCAGCTTCCGCCGCAGGCGACGACTTGCGGCAGCGCCAGATACTGGCCGATGTTTTTCGCATCAATGCCGCCGGTTGGAATGAACTGCACTTGTTTGTATGGCGCGCAGATCGCTTTCAGAAAATTCACGCCGCCCGCTGGTTCTGCCGGGAAAAATTTCAACACGTCTACGCCTTTGGATAGATTCAGCTCGACTTCGCTGGGCGTGCAAACGCCCGGAAAAATCGTGACACCTTTTGACAGGCAAAACTCCACCGTTGTCGGATTGGTTCCGGGCGAAACGATGAACTGCGCTCCGGCATCCATCGCCCTTTGAGCCTGTTCCGTCGTCAGCACCGTTCCGGCTCCGAGCAGCAGTTCAGGAAACCGTTTGCTGATTTGCTCGATTGCTTCGGCTGCTGCCGCCGTGCGAAAGGTGATTTCCGCGCAAGGCAATCCGCCCGCGAGCAGGCTTTCCGCCAGCGGCAACGCATGTTCCAGTTTGGGAAGCGCGACGACAGGAATGATGCCGAGTTGCCGCGCGCGTTCGACGATGTTCAAGTTGCGACTCCAAAAAGTAGTTGGGATAGGAAAAGCATCATAGGGGAAGCCTGCATTGGCGACAAGAAGCGATTCGGCAGGCGTCGGCTATAATCGGCGCTATGACGAACGACTCACCTACGATCATCAAACCAACTGTGCCGGCTAGGCTTCACGCGGGCGATACGGTTGCTGTGGTGGCTCCGGCCAGCAATCTGAAAGCGGAGTATCTGGCACGCGGCGTTGCCGAACTGGAACGGCTGGGCTTTCGCGTCAAATATCGCCCGGACATTTTGGACAAAGCTTGGTACACGGCGGGCAATGACCAGCGTCGCGCGGACGAATTGATGGAAGCCTTCGCCGATCCCGAAATTAAAGCCGTATGGGCGGCGCGCGGCGGATACGGCGTGATGCGCATGTTGCCGTTGTTGGACGAAGCTGTGTTGCGCGCCAATCCGAAAGTCTTGATCGGGTACAGCGACCTGACGGCGCTGCATTTGTATCTCTATCGGCGATTCGGTTGGGTGACGTTTCACGGCCCGATGGCAGCGAAAGATTTGGCTTCAGGTGCAGAGCATTACGACCGCGAAAGTTTACTGGCGGCGCTGACGCAAACTCAGCCAATGGGCGAACTCAAATCGTCGAAAACTGAAATGCTTCATCAAGGATCAAGCCGAACAGTTAGTGGGCGATTGCTCGGCGGATGTTTGTCCTTGCTCGTTGCAATGATGGGAACGTCTGACGAACTGGATACGCGCGGCTCGATTTTGTTTCTGGAAGACACAGGCACGCGGCCTTATGCGCTTGATCGGATGTTGCAGCAGTTGCGGCTGGCAGGGAAGTTCGATGAAGTTCGCGGAATCGTGTTTGGCGAAATGACCGATTGCGTGCAGCACGCAGATCAGGGCTATTCGATCCAGGATGTTCTGGCGGAGTGTACGGCTGATTTAGAAGTGCCTGTGATGTTCGGATTGCCCAGCGGCCATAGTCCAATTGGAAATCTGACTTTGCCGTTTGGCGTAATGGCGACGCTGGATGCTGAGCGCAGTGTGTTGAGTGTTGATGAAGCGGCAGTTGGGTGAGAGAGGGAAAGAGGGAAAGAGGGATTAGGATTAGGCCACTAATCCCCCGTCTCTCCCCTCTCAGTCCCGAAGCTACCAGCGAATCACAACCTTGAACGAGCCTTTGTTATCGCGGACATAATCATCATTGATGCCCAGAAACAGGCGACCATACTCGCCCGGCTCTGTGCCTGGGTTGCCTTGCGGGCCGATGTACACCAGATTGGAATCGCGGCCATCACGATACCGAATCTTGCCGATCAATGCGCCGACTCCGGCATCAGGAACCGGATAAGTGGAGTTACGGACTTTGGCGTTCTGATTGCCTTCGGGGCGGGCATAAGCGCGATTGCCGATTTCGATCTCTCCTTCGGCAACGATCTGAAACGTCATGTTGGGTTCGACGTCAATGCCTGTGTCGGTCCATTGTTGGGTGGCGGACACCATGATGGTTTTTTCCTTGCCTTGGCTCGGCTGTCCTCCACCAGTGTTGCCGCCGATGTCACCGCGATAATTGCGATCCACCGAAACCGTGACGCGAAAGTTTCCGCGTGCGTTGGCGGTTTCCCAATGGTTGACGGTGAAATACAGCAACCCATCGCTTTCGGCGACAAATTCGACTCCACGTCCGATGTAAATCGGCGGGGAATTCACGTCCTGACCAATGGCGGCAATCAGCGCGCCGTCGTTGGCATCCGGCATCGGAGCGTCAGGATCGCGACGCCCATTCAATCCATCGGGGCCGGTTTGTGTGCGACCTTCCAGCGTGACGGTTCCGGTTGCTTCGACATGCACCAGTTGGCCGCGAGCCACCTGTATGTTGGAGCGAATCCATTTTTCTTCCAATTGAACATTGAATGCCGGGAACTTTTCCCATTGCGTGTTGCCCCCGCCGGGTTGATTGTCATCGCGCGACGGCGGGCCGGG
>JAEUQP010000655.1 GCA_016789645.1 Acidobacteriota bacterium
TACAACCGTTCGCGGTCGGCTTTTTTCATTTTTGGTTCAAAGCGTTTTTCCGCCTGCCACTGCCCGGCGATTTCTTTTTCGCTTTTCCAGAATCCGACGGCCAGTCCTGCCAGATAAGCCGCGCCAAGCGCCGTGGTTTCCGTAATCACGGGGCGCACGACGGGAATGCCCAAGATGTCTGCTTGGAACTGGCAGAGAAAATCGTTGCGCGTCGCGCCGCCATCTACGCGAAGTTCTTTGGCTTTGATGCCAGAATCTTTTTGCATGCATTCGACCACGTCGCGGGTTTGATACGCCATTGCTTCCAGAGCGGCGCGCGCCAGATGCGCTCGGGTCGCTCCGCGCGTCAATCCGACGATGGCTCCACGCGCGTCCTGATCCCAGTATGGCGCGCCCAGTCCGACAAAGGCCGGAACGAAATACACGCCGTGATTGTCGCTGACCGAAGTCGCCAGCGCCTCGGTGTCAGCGGCGTTGGCAATGATGCCCAATCCATCGCGCAACCATTGCACGGCGGCTCCGGCGATGAAGACCGAACCTTCCAGCGCGTACTGCGTTTCCTTGCCGGTGCGCCAGGCAATGGTTGTCAGCAATCCGTTTTTGGAGGCATTGGCGCTGCTGCCCGTATTCATCAGCAAAAAGCAGCCCGTGCCGTATGTGTTTTTCATCATGCCGGGTTTGTAACAGGCCTGGCCAAACAGCGCGGCTTGCTGGTCACCGGCAATCCCGGCGATCGGAATCGGCGCGCCCAGCAAATCGGCGTCCGTTTCGGCGTACACTTCCGACGAAGATTTCACCTGCGGCAGCAACGACGCGGGAATGTTCAGCTTCTTCAAAATTTCCGTGTCCCATTGCTGTTTGCGAATGTTGTACAGCAACGTGCGCGAAGCGTTCGATACATCAGTGACGTGCGCCTTGCCTTTGCTCAGCCGATGAATCAACCAGGTGTCCACCGTTCCGAAGGCCAGTTCACCCGCCACAGCTTTTTTGCGAGCGCCTTTGACGTTGTCCAGCAACCACGCGACCTTCGTTCCTGAAAAATAGGCGTCGGTTACCAAACCGGTTTTGTTGCGAATGACGCGGTCGAACTTTTCCTTTTTCAGCTTGTCGCAAATTGCGGCAGTGCGGCGGCATTGCCAGACAATGGCGTTGTGAATGGCAGCATTCGCCGCGCGATCCCAGACAACGGTGGTTTCGCGTTGGTTCGTGATGCCGATGGCGGCCACGTCTGCCGCTTTGACGCCCGCTTTCGACAAAGCTTCGCGGGCGCAATACAACTGCGAATTCCAGATGTCTTCGGGGTTGTGTTCGACCCAACCGGCTTGCGGAAAGATTTGCGGAAATTCCTGTTGCGCCACGCTGACAATCTGTCCGGCGTGGTCAAACAGGATGGCACGCGAAGAAGTCGTGCCTTGATCCAGGGCTAAAACATATTTGGGCATAGTTTTGATGTCACCTCTGCTAGTTGATGTAAATGCTGTTTCGTTGGCTTCGCCGAAAAGGCGTGTTACTTTTCATTCTCGCTCGGGTTTTGTCAACGAGCGCAATCAATCTCAAAACGAAACGTAAGTACAAAATCAAAGTAGGAGAAATCATGATTGGTGAATTCGGCCTGGCATTAGCGTCAGCAGGTGCGGAAAAACTGTTTTTGACCCTGTTCGTGATGTTCGTTGCGGCCAAATTGGCGGCGGAACTATTTGAACGATTGAAACAACCCGCCGTCGCCGGAGAAATTCTGGCGGGAATTGTCATAGGACCAAGCGTGCTGCATCTAGTCGAACCGACTGAAATCACCAACACACTGGCGGAAATCGGCGTGATCCTGCTGCTGTTTCTGGTCGGATTGGAAACCAAACCGGCGGATATTTTTCGCGTTGGCGGAAAAGCGTTGGCCGTAGCGGTGTTGGGCGTCATCGTGCCGTTTGTTTTTGGTTATGTGACGTTGGTGATTTGGGGAGAAGCTCAAATCGAAGCCATCTTTGTCGGCTCGGCGATGGTGGCGACTTCGGTCGGCATCACGGCACGCGTCCTGGGGCAAATGGGCTTGCTGAATCTGGAAGTCAGCCGAATCATTCTGGGTGCGGCGGTGATTGACGACATCCTGGGGTTAATCATTTTGGCTGTCGTCAGCAGCATGGCCAAAGGCGGCGTGAATTACGCACAGATTGCCACCACCGCAGGCCTGGCAATCGGATTCACACTGTTGGTGATTTTTGTGGGCGCTCGCGCTGTGAACAAACTTCAGCCGCGAGTCGAAAAACTCAGAGTCGGTCAGTCGCAATTGGTGTTTGGGTTGTCGCTGTGTCTGGGCTTGGCCATGGTGGCGCATTACGTTGGCGTCGCCGCCATCATCGGAGCGTTTTTGGCGGGAATGGCGCTGGCGGAATCGGTCGAAGGAACCGACATGCCGCATCAAGCCGAAGCAGTCACCGAATTCTTGCTGCCATTTTTCCTGACCAACATCGGCATGCAGTTAAAGCTGGATTCGCTGTTCAACCGCGACACGATTTTGATGGCGGTGGTCATCACATTGCTGGCGGTGCTTTCCAAACAGATCGGTTGCGGGCTGGCTGTGCTTTCGATGGGCAAAAAGAAAGCCATGCAGGTTGGCATGGGAATGGTTCCGCGCGGCGAAGTCGGCATCGTTGTCGCGCAAATCGGGCTGGGGTTGGGCGTCATCAGCGATGGAGTGTTCGGCGTCGTGTTGTTTATGGCCGTCGCTACCACGTTGATCGCTCCACCGTTCCTGGTTCGGTTGTTCAAAGGCGAAAAGCGCGTGGACGAAGAAGAAATTCTTCCGTTATCTCCTCTTTCCTAACTCGAATACCATGTCATCAATCACTGTTGAAATTATCGCTATCTTCATTCTGTTACTGGTCAACGGCATTTTTGCCATGTCGGAAATGGCGATCGTTTCGGCTCGCAAAGCCCGTTTGAAACAACGCGCCGATCAGGGAGACAAAAAAGCGCAAGCGGCCCTGGCCTTGGCCGATGCGCCGGGGCCGTTTCTGTCCACTGTGCAGGTTGGCATCACGCTGGTGGGAATTCTGGCCGGAGCCTTTGGCGGTTCGCGCATTGCCGAACGTCTGGCTCCGAATTTGAGCACACTGCCTTACGTCGGCCAATATAACGAAGGCATTGCCTTTGCTGTTGTCGTCGCCATCATCACGTATTTTTCGCTGGTCATCGGCGAACTGATTCCGAAACGATTGGCTTTGCGCAGTGCGGAAGGCATCGCGCTGGCCGTTGCCGCTCCGATGAGCAAGTTATCGCGCGTGGTTTCGCCGCTGGTGAATTTGCTGGATCGTTCGACAGATGGATTGCTGCGATTGTTCGGATTGCGCGAATCTCCGGAAGCTCCGGTGACCGAAGACGAAATCAAAATTCTGATCGAGCAGGGCATTCACGCCGGAGTTTTTGTCGAAACCGAACGCGACATGGTCGAACGCATCTTTCATCTGGCCGACCGCCGCGTCAGCGAGTTGATGGTTCCGCGCACGGAGATGATCTGGTTGAACCTGGACGATTCGCCCGAAGAAATTTCCGCAACCATCAGCAACAGCCCGCATTCACGGTTTCCCGTCGCACAGGATTCGTCCGACAACATTCTGGGAGTTCTGCAGATCAAAAATCTGTGGGCGCAAAGCCAAAACGGCCAGCCGTTAAACCTGAAATCAATTCTGGACAAGCCGCTGTTCCTGCCCGAAGGAACTCCGGCGTTCAAGGCGCTGGAGGCTTTTCGCCAAACTCGGTCGCAAATCGCTTTCGTGGTGGATGAATTTGGCGGCGTCGAAGGCCTGGTCACCTTGAACGACATTCTGGAAGCCATTGTTGGCGAAATGCCTGCCGCAGGCGATGCCACAGAACCGTTATTCCAACAGCGCGAAGACGGTTCGTATCTGGTGGATGGTTCGTTGTCGGTGAGCGAATTCAAAAAGCTGTTTTCGATCAAACACCTGCCCGGCGAAGAAGACGACTGGTTTCAAACCGTCGGCGGGTTTGTCATGACTCACCTGGGCAAAATCCCACGCGCGGCAGATCACTTTGAATGGGGAAATCTGCGGTTCGAAGTGCTGGACATGGATCGTAACCGCGTGGACAAATTGCTGGTCAAACAAAACCAACCGGCAGAATAACCTTTATCGAATTACTGGACCGAGTCGGCCTCTGGGCGGTTGGCGCGGTGGAACGGTTGGTGGTGGCGGTTCTTCGTTGTCGGTTCGGTGAAAAACGATTTCCCAATACGAAAGCCCAGACGAAAACAGCCGAGCCGTTTGGCTGGCGATTTTGTCCGTTTCGCCGCTGCCGAGTCCGATGACTTGTGGGTACCAGCTTGCATTCTGAAAAATCGGCAACCGTTCCGGCACGCTCCAACCGTGTGGCTCATCCAGGTTGTTGTTGAAGCTGATGTAGATGCCCTCTTGAGTCCAATTGCGGTCACTTGCGCGATTGAGCAGCATCACGTAGCTTTCCAGGTGGGTGTTGTAATGCACCGACGGCCCCCAATAAGCGTTGGCGTTAGAGCGATGCCAGTCAATGAAGGACGGAAACGTTACGTTGACGTGTCCACCCAATCCCGGTGAATCCCATCCGCCATCCAGCCATTTCCAAACTTTGCCGATCGGATTGTCGAGATCTTCGATTTTCATTCGCGCAACAGCAACGCCCTGCTCTGAAACCTGTCGGTAATAGGTGCTGATGAAAAAGTATAGATATTCATAATTTTGATCCGGCACGACGGAAAAATCTCCGTTGCCGCCAGCGAAGTAAAAATTCGCCGTTGAACAGTTCAACGAACCGGCGGGAGCGTCGAGCACGATTCCCAGATTTTGCCAGGTCAACCCGTCATCGTCAGAAACCAGAGCGCCAATGCGCGGAGCTGTCAGCCGCGAACTGTTGCCGCACAGCCCCAGAGGTTCGTTGTGATACCAGGCGTACAGCTTGTCATCGTCTGCGCGAAACGTTGCTTCGATCCATTGGCCGCCTCGTACGTCGGCACGCGGCGCGATGTAAACCGGCAACGCCGGCCAGGACAGACTGAACAGGTTGGGGCCAATGCTGCGGAATGGTTGCTGGGAGGAAGTGAAAATAATCAGATTGCCATCGCTGTCCCATTCGGCAGGGCTGTTGCTATCAATGCCGTGGATTCGCCCAGTGCTATCCAATCCGCCGGACAAACTGATAAACGGCGCATCACGCAATTCAACCAATGGCTCTGCCGACCGAACCGAGCCGGTGACGACCAGAAAAACCAATGATACAAACGATACGTAAGCTAATCTGATAATCATGCAAACTCCTTCCAGTGCTGATTTCTGTGGCTGACGCACAACCTGGCCTGATCCGCCCTTCTATTTACAAACTGAAATGACCGTGACAAACTCCGTCCGCAAAATCATGAGTCAGATTCGATTCATGATTACCCACAATGTTCGGTTGCCGAAATACGGATTGTTGATTCTGCAGCGCAACCGAAACTCTTCGTAAAACTAAAGAACATCAAGTAAACCGCCAGTTGGGGAAGGTAAGGTGTAGCGTTATTCGCATCTGACAGGTTTTTTATCAGGTCAGGTTGTGCTGATGATAAAGCCAGTACGCTTATTGCCGTGGAAAGCTGCGCGTACTGGCCAAAATGAACTCAGGTAAACGAGATTTTTGGTCCCTCCTGCGTTCGTCTCCTCAGACGGCAGCAAGCAGGAATTGGTTTAGAAAAAATGCTCGTCAGCCCTTTTTTTTGGAGGACCCTGCTTAATGTATGCCCACCGGTTGAACGGCAATCCCCATTTGCCGTCGTTTGTACCACATCCGCGAATTTCCTCGCGATCACTGTTTATGGATCGCCGATTTCACGTCGGTCTGATTGCCTTGATGGCGCTGTTGCTGTTGTTTTCAAAATTGCACATTGGCGATTTGGGTGGTTATGACGATGCCGTCTACGCTCACGAGGGCAAACACATGCTGGCCACCGGTCAATGGTGGAGCGTGTATCTGAACGGCCAGTTCGATTTCGATAAACCGCCGATGTTCGTTTGGCTGGAAGCCATTTCAATGTGGATTTTCGGCGTGACGGATTTTGCCGCGCGCTTTCCGTCAGCCTTGTTGGGATTCGGCACAATCATGCTGATGTACTTCCTGGCCGACGAAGTGTCAGATTCCTACTGGTTGCCGATCTGGGCAATGCTGATTCTGTTATGCACACAAGAGTTCATCCGACTTTCGATGCGTGCCATGACCGATGTGCCATTTACGTTTTTCTTTGCTCTGACCATCCTGGCTTACCTGAAAGGGGTGAAACAACCAAGGTGGTTTTTATTGCTCGGATTGGCTGTTAGCTGCGCAATTCTGACGCGCTCCTATCTGGGGGGCATTCCGCTGGGAATCGTATTGTTACATCTGGCGCTGACAGGACGCATCAAGTTTTGGATAACCCCCTGGTTTTTGGTGGGGCTGACAATTGGGATTGGCTTGCCGATGATCTGGTTCGTTTCACAATATCAATTGCATGGGACGGAATTTCTGATCAGGCATTTTTCGTTTGCCGTTGAAAACCTGCCGATGACGAATGGGAAAAATGCTGTCCAGTTTCAGACCGGTTTGTTTCAATATCCGATCTTGTTGCTGCAAAGTTACTGGCCGTGGTTGCCGCTGCTGGTCGTGGGATTGGGGATTCAACTCAAAAAACTGCTGAAAGAATGCGATTCGACCAGCATGCTGCTGTTGATTTGGGTATTGGCTGTGGTGATACCGTTCAGCCTGATTCATTACAAATGGTTGCGTTACATCTTGCCTGCTTTTCCTGCGTTCTCCATTTTGGCCGCCATGCCAATCTGCCAGTGGATGAAATGGCGTCGGAATGACATTTTTCCTGCGGTTCACCTGAAAACCCTTTACGTTCTGCTCGGATTGTTGATGATAGGAATGGCTATCAACCCAAAATATCGAAACAGGTCGGAAGAGTTACGGCGATTGGCGCCGATTGCCAATTCGGTGACTTCGCCGGAACAGCGGATCTTGTTGTATACCAAACGCGCCCCGCGAGACGCTCATTTGTTCCAGTTGATTTGGTATGCTGATCGTACTTGCGAACTGCTGGATGAAAGCCAGGAAATTTTCGCTCGATTGAAAAATCAGCCGAAATCGGCAGTCATTATGGACAAAGACATTTTCAATGCATCTGTGGGCAAAGCCGAATCCAGCGTCAACGTGTTAGGCGAAACCGAGGGCTTCATTTGTTGGACGATCAACTATTCGGCTTCGCTTTTGGAAAAAGAGTTCACGGAGCGCACAGGCAACAATCCTTTTTCTCAATTTATGCCTTGAGGAGGCAACGAGGCCTAAGGCTGACGGACGCCAGCACTTTTTTTTGGAGAAATGAATGAATCAAACACCGAATTTGTCTCAATCAATGTTCAGCATCAGCGCATTTTTCCCAGCTTACAATGACGAAAATTCCATCGCTCCTTTAGTGGAGAAAATGTCCGCCATTCTTCAACAAGTCACTCGCGATTACGAAATTATCGTCGTCAATGACGGCAGCAGCGACGGAACTGCGGATGTGCTGGACAAACTGGCTGCGCGGTTGCCTTATCTGCGAGTCGTTCATCATCCGCGCAATCGCGGATATGGCGGCGCGCTTCGCAGCGGGTTTGAGCACGCCACCAAAGACATGGTGTTTTACACCGATGGCGATGGCCAGTACGACGTCGCGGAAATCGCCAACCTGATTCCGCTGATGACCGAAGACATTGACGTGGTGAATGGGTACAAACGGAAACGGTCGGACAATCGCCGCCGCATTGTGCTGGGCGGCATTTATAAATTCTTGGCGCGCACTCTGTTTGGATTGCCGATTCGTGACGTGGATTGCGATTTTCGGTTGATGCGACGCACGATGATTCAAAGCATCGAACTGACTTCGACCAGCGGAGTCGTTTGCACCGAAATGATCTACAAACTGCGAATGGTCGGTTGCCGATTCGCGGAAACGCCTGTGCATCATTACCCGCGGTTGCATGGGCAATCGCAATTTTTCACCCTGAAACGCGTGGCGCGCACCGGGTATGATTTTTTCCGGTTGTGGATGAAACTCGTCGTCAAACGACGATTGCAGGTTAAATCGGCCAGCAAGCAAAAATCGGTGGTGGAAACCCCTTCTGTTTGAGGAAGCTGCTTACAGCAAGTCGCTGGCGGCGCGCGCCAACGTCAAAACGTTGACGGCTTGCGCGCCTCTGTTGAGCAAGGTTCGGGCGATTTCGTTCGCTGTACTACCCGTCGTCATGACGTCATCCACCAGCAAGACGACTTTGTTTTCAATCAGGCGCGGCGCACGAACCTGAAAAGCGTTTTCCAGCGAACGCGCTCGCTCGCGTGCTCCCATTCCGGCGCGATGTTTTTCGGTGTGTTCGGCGCGGATCAGACTGGCTGTATCAACCGGTAAGTGCGTGAGTTTCGACAGTGCGTTCGCGATGATTTCGGCTTGGTTGAATGTGCGTTCTTTCAGCCGGTCGGGGTGGAGCGGAACCGGAATGATGGAATCGCTTGGCTGTTTTTCGTGAAGACTGGCTGCGGCGATGTTCAGCAATTCCCGCAATCGAACGGGAATATGCGGCTGGCTTTTCAGTCGCAACACGCTTTCGCGCAGAGCGCCTTCGTAAACTCCGCCCGCGCGAGCAACGCTGAAGGCCAGATCGTCGCAGCGTCCGCAGAATCGCTCGTCCGGACTGGTTGATGCCGGTGGCAGCGGCATTCCGCATTTCGCGCAAAAGCTTTTCTCTATCCGGATCCGCTCCATTCGTTGTTCAACCGCCAACCAGCAATCGGCGCAGGCCACGCCATCGCGCAGCGATTCGATCATTGCTCCGCAGACGCGACATTCCAACGGAAAGAGCATCGCCAAGGCTGCATCGCGCAATGCCAGAGTCGTTTGATCCAACCGCGACAATCGCTCATAAAAGATGGAACCTAAACTTGAATTCATCGGCTGGAGCGTAACATAGGTAAAAGATGATTCAAGGCTATCAAACGCATCAGGGGCGATGGAATAGTTCCATCGCCCCTGACGAAGATCGTGAAATTGTCGTGTCAAGGATTAGTAACGATAACGATCATTCTTGACCTTGTTGCGGTGGTACAGATACCCACCAGCGGCTCCGATGCCCGCGCCGATCAACGCACCTTTTTTGCCACCAATCACGGCGCCGCCCAATGCGCCAACCCCTGCGCCAATGCCTGTGCGTTTTAACGCTTTGCCGGTGGTATCTTCACGATCGCGGTAACGATCGTCGTAATCTCGATAATCGCGGTCGCGGTAATCCCGGTTGTAATAATTGTTGTTGTTATAAACCGATCGGGAGTTTCTGTTATTGGTGCGGCAACGATCTTGAGCCATCGCTTCCGGAGCGGCCAGCACGAACATTACTCCCAACACCAACATCGCCAGAAACAGGTTTTTATTCATCTTCAACATCTTTTTCCTCCTTGGGGGCTGCCTCGGTCAGAAGCCGCCACGTCAATGAATATTTACAGCTTTCAACTTTCTACGGGAATCAATCCGGACGCCCAAACATTATTCAACCAGCGTGCCGCTGAAAGTCTCGCACGGGGAATTTTTTGAAACTGACTGAAAGCAAGTGACTTACAGGCCAGAAAAAGTCTTTTGACTGAAAAAGAAAAACACGCTTCATCATCAGAAAAGCCCTTTTCGGGGTAACTGAACGGCAAAGCGTGCGGCAAATGGGGTAATTGCGAATCAGGCGCGTTCGGTGGCTCGACGGACTTCCGGTTCCATCCGACCGACCAAAATCAAGGCCCACATTTTCCAATCGGCGCGAAACGACCAGAGTGGATATTTGAACGAAGCCGGTTTGTTACGTTCGATAAAGAAATGGCCAACCCACGCAAAGCCATATCCGATCACCAATCCTAAAGGGAAAAACCACAAAACTCCGGTGCCCAACAGCACCATCAAGCAAACCAATCCCCAAGTGCTGCCGATAAAATGCAACGTCCGATTGGTCGGATGCGAATGTTCGCGGACGTAAAACGGCCAAAACTCCTCAAAGCTTTTCAAACGAGGAACGGGATTCGATTGAACCATAACTGCCTCCTTGATGATTAAGTGATAGGTTGATCTTGCACGTTCATTTTAGCCGGTTCTGCCATCACTGTCAGGAGCAACTCCTTTCACGGATGATGGCTACAGGTTTGTTGCGGCGTGGACTATGATACAAGCGGTTATTCCCTACTGAAATTTTGTCTGACTTGGTTATGAATTCTGCGAAGCCAATTGCCAGAGTGATTTGTGTGTTGTTTGCCTGCGCGGCGGCGTTTGCGCTGTTGGCAGGCACGGCGAATATGGATTCGTGGCGATGGCAGAATCCGCAACCACAAGGCAATCCGCTGTACGCAATTCGATTCGGTGACGCCAAGCGAGGTCTTGCCGTTGGGCGCGACGGAACGATTCTGAAAACAGACGATGGCGGCAAGCAATGGACGTTGGCCCGCAGCCCGATCAACACGCCACTGTATGGGTTGGCGGTCATTGGCAAAAAAGCCTGGGCGGTTGGCGCTCGCGGAGAGATTCTGTTTTCCGAAGATCGTGGCGACAATTGGAAGTCGCAAAAAAGCAAAACGAAAAATCATTTGTACGCAGTCTGGTTTCACGACGAACGCAGGGGCTGGGCGGTTGGCGTCGAAGGAACGATTCTGGTTACTCTGGACGGTGGCCAGCATTGGGCAGAACAGAAAAGCGGAACGCCGAAACAATTGTTCGGAATCGCGTTTGGCGACGACAAAACCGGCGTGTCGGTTGGCGCAGAAGGAACGTTGTTGACCACCAACGATGGCGGCGCTTCGTGGCAAGCGAACGCTCAAGCTTCATCGGCGAATCTGTTGCGAGCCTTTGCCGTTGCGCCGAACAAATTTTGGGTGGTCGGCACAAACGGAACGATTTTGCACAGCAACGATGGCGGCGTGAACTGGACGGCTCAACAGAGCAATTCATCCAGCCATCTGCATTCGATTCTGTTCGTCAACGACCAGCTTGGTTGGGCCAGCGGCGCTGATGGAACGATTCTGAAAACCAGCGACGGCGGCGTGACGTGGAGCGCCCAGTTGTCGAACAGCGCGCAACTGTTGAGCGCGATTTCCTTTGCGGACGACAAGACCGGCTGGGTCGCAGGCGAAGGCGGCGTGATCTATGCAACCGTTGACGGCGGCGAAACGTGGTTGCCGCAAACCGATGGCGGAGCCAATGTCCGGGATATGCTCAACGCTGCGCAGTTCGCTGACAAAGATCGCGGCTGGGTAGTGGGAATGAATGGCAGCGTGTTGGCGACGTTGGATGGTGGAAAAACCTGGCGGATGCAAAGTTCTGGCACAACGGTGGATTTGCGAGGCGTCAGTTTTGTGGATGCGCAACGCGGATGGATTGTCGGCGAACGCGGCACCGTATTGCGGACTTCGGACGGCGGCGCAAAATGGCAGGCGAAGCCATTGTCATCACAGCTTGATTTGCACGGCGTCACATTCGTCTCGCCCACTGATGGTTGGGTCGTTGGCGAAGAAGGGCTGATTTTATTTACTGCCGACGCAGGCGAATCGTGGACGGCGCAAACTTCGAACTGCCGATTCTGGTTGGAAGCCGTCACGTTTCTGGATGCGCAAACTGGTTGGGCGGTCGGCGAAGCTGGGAGCGTGGTTCACACCACCGACGGCGGCAAAACCTGGAAGCTGCAGGAAAGCGGCACGCGCCGCTGGTTGTATTCCGTTTCGTTCGCCGATGCCAAAACCGGTTGGGCAGTCGGCGAAGACGGCGTCATTTTGCGAACCAACGACGGCGGAGAAAACTGGGCGGTGCAAATCAGCAACGTTCCCAGCAATCTGCTTGGCGTCAAAGCTCTCAGCGCCAAACGAGTGTTCGCCGTCGGGTTGAACGGCGTCATTTTGCAAACTCAGGATGGCGGCAGGCGCTGGCAACGTGACGCCAGCAATACGACGACGCCATTGCGCGCCGTTGCCTTCACCGCCGCCGACGGCTGGGTGGTCGGGCGCGACGGAGTGATTTTGCGCTACGCTGGCAATAATTCCGGCGAGTTGCGAACCATTCTTGGAAAATAACCGCGCGATAACTTTTCAAACTTGGAGAGATTCAATGAAGCATTCCATGCACAACTGGATGAGACCCGAACCGATTGAAACCACGCTCGAACGACTGCATCGCTTCGGCTACGACAGCATCGAAATCAGCGGCGAACCCGACCGATACAATTGGGATGAAGTGCGAGGCTTGTTGGATAAATACGAAATCGAATGTTGGGGCGGCGTGACATTGATGTTCGAAGGACGCGATTTGATTCACCCCGACAAATACGTGCGCGTCGGCACCATTGCTTATATGAAAGACTGCATTCGAATGGTGAAATCGCTTGGCGGTCAGATGTTCTGCATCGTGCCATCGGTCGTAGGCAAAGTGAAGCCGCTGGCTTCCGCCGCCGAAGAATGGAAATGGGCCGTGGATAGTTTGAAAGAAGTTTCCGCTTTCGCCGCCGATAACGGCATCAAAACCGGCATCGAGCCGCTCAATCGGTTTGAAACGTACTTCATCAAACGCCACGACCAGGCGTTGCGGCTGGTCGAAGAAGTCGGCAACGACATGCGCGTGGTGCTCGACGCCTTTCACATCAACATCGAAGAAGAAGATTGGCGGCAGGCGGTTCGCAACGTCGGCGACCGCTTGCTGGATTTTCATGTCGCCGACAACAACCGCAAGCCATGCGGGCAAGGCCGTTATGATTGGACGGAAGTCGTCGGCATTTTGAAAGAGATCAATTACCAAGGCCCGATGACGGCGGAATTCGTGCTGCAAATGGATCGCACCCCGCTGGCCAACGCCGGAAAAGGCGTCAGCGAAATTGAAGCCTCCGCCGCCGACCTGAAATTCATTCAGGAACACGGTTCCGGCCTGGTCAGCGCCGCCGAATACGACGCTTGTGTCGAAGCCAACATTCAACACCTGAAAGCATCCGGAGCATGAACCGATTTACCGAAGCAGCCGCCGAAATCGCTCATCAAGGATGGACGGTGATCAGTGATTTTCTGCCGCCGGAAACCGTCACTGCCTTGCGTAGCGACGCGCAGCAGCTTTGGCAACAAGACGAATTTCGCCGCGCAGGCACAGGGCGATTGGGTGGATACGCCATTCGCCCGGACATTCGCAGTGACCGGATTTACTGGCTGGACGATCAATCGCCAACAGAGGCTCAATTGCTGTATCGCGCGGCCATCGAAGAATTGCGGGAGGAAATGAACCGCCAGTTGTTTCTCAGCCTTTCCACGTACGAAGCACACTTTGCCGTTTATCCGGCAGGTGCGTTTTACCAAAAACATCTCGACCGATTTAACAACGCCGACGAACGAACCATTTCCTGCACGTTTTATCTGAACGACAACTGGCGAGAAGAATTCGGCGGGCAATTGCGGCTGTATCTGCCGAACACGTTTGTGGACGTGTTGCCAACCGCCGGAACCTGCGTGCTGTTCCGCAGCGACACCTTCTTTCATGAAGTGCTGCCTGCAACAGAAACCCGATTCAGTCTGACGGGATGGTTTCGACGACGTTCGCTGCGGCTGGTTTAGCGACATCTTCAAACCAATTTGTTTTTTAGAGCTTTGGCGACGGCTTCGGATTTGGAATGCACCTGCAGTTTGTCGTACACGCGGCGAACGTGGAAGGAAATCGTATTGACCGTCACGCCAAGTTCCAACGCAGCCGTTTTATAATTGTGGCCTTCGACCAGCAGCTTCAACACGCGCAGTTCGTGCGGCGACAAATGGTAATCAGCC
>JAEUQP010000657.1 GCA_016789645.1 Acidobacteriota bacterium
CGCACCGAACCCGCCGTGTTGAGCACGGCGAACGGATTGGCTTCCAGGCGCGCGAGATTCATCTGGCCTTGCAGGTTGTATTTTTCCCAGCGCGGCGATTGGTACTGATAGCGCAAGCCGATGTTCAGCGTCAGGTTCGGACGCACTTTCCAATCGTCCTGCACGTACAAACCATAATTGAACCAGCGATAGTAAAACGGATTCGAGGCGTTTTCGGTCTGCATTTGCAGGAACTCCGGCACGCCCAACAAGAAGCTGGCGAACTGGTCGCCGCCAATCGCTGCGCCCTGGCAACCAACGATGTTGCCGGGAAACGGCGCGGCAGAACAATACTGATTCGAGGTCATCGCCGCGTTGTAAGCGAAACGTCCGCCCGCCTGATTGCCCAGCCCGGCGCTGGCCTGATTGAGCATCAGCAGCGCGCTTTGAAAGCCCATCTTGTAAGAATGATTGCCGCGCGACCAAGTCAGGTCGTCGCTGAGCGTGTAGGTGTGTTCGGTGATTTTGCCGATGTCTTGCGGCGAGTTGAAGCCGGCAATGCCATAGCCGCGCCCGACGGTTTGGTTCGCGCCCGTAAAAGTTCCCGTCGCGGGATTGAACGTGCCGTTGAATCCCGTCGGCGTCGCGCCAGGAAAGAACCGCGCGCCACCGTAACCCAGCGTGTTGACCAGGCCTTTGCCCGGGCCGCCGATGTCCAGATATTCCGACGTTTGATCGCGGTTTTGCAGCACGTTCGGATAGGTGCGCGAGAAATCGCCAAAAACGTAACCCACACGCAGTTCATTGACCACCGTCGGTTTGAACGTGCCCGACCAGTTGAGCAGGATTTGGCGCGCGTTGTTGTTTTCACTGTTGAGGCCACTCGTCAACGGATCGCGGAAGAAACGGTCGCCGAAAAACGGCTGTTCAGTGTAACGGCCATAAATCAGATGTTTTTCCGTCAGACGATGATCCAGCCGCAAGGTGTAACGATCGTCTTTGTTGTTCGTGCTGCGAAAGTAAACGTAATTCGCGCCGTTGTTCGGATTGTTCGGCTCTTGAATGAACGGCATGTTCGGACGCGGAAACAGTTCGCGCGCGATGCGTTGCGCAATCGGATTGACGTAACTGACGCCGTTCACCGACAGCCGCGTGCCGTTGCCGTCAAAAAGTGGGAAGTTGTTGAACTGGTATTGCGGATTCGACGCGCTGGGCGCTCCGGTGAAGCCGGGACGCGGGCGATACGTCAGCGTGCCATCCGCTTGCCGAATAAACTGGTTGAACAGTGGCGCGTAAGGAATCGTCGTGCCGTTCGGCAAATACACTCTGGATTGCGAGAAATCGCCGTTCAGTTCCAGATCGGTCGGCACGCGCTCAAACGTCGGGCCGCCGGGATTGGAAAGCACTTGCCGCGTCGGTTCATACGAAAAGAAAAAGAATGTCTTATTGCGTCCGTCGTAAGCCGCCGGACCGAAGTATTTTTGCGGCAGCCAAACCGGTCCGCCAATCACGAAGCCCAATTGTTGCCGGCGCAGCGGAGGACGCGGGTCGAAGTCAGTGGCGGCCACGCGCGTGGCGTTGAACGGGCTGGCCGACAGGGCCTTTTGCCGATGAAACCAATACGCCGTGCCGCGAAATTCGTTGGTGCCGCTTTTGGTCGTTTGCTGAATGATCGCGCCGCCGGCTTGCGAGTATTGCGCCGAATAGTTGGATTGCTGGACGGAAAATTCCTGAATCGTGTCAGGCGTAAACGAAACGCTGGTGCGCGCCAGCGCGATGCTGGTGACATTCGCGCCGTCAGCGTAAAACTGCGTTGAGCCTGCGCGTCCGCCGTTGATGCTCAATTCGCGGCCCGGCGTCACGTCGTTCACGCCGAAGCCCGCCAGTTCCGAACCCGCTGAACCCGCCGTCGCAGGCAAGGTCAACGCCAACTCAAGCGTGTTGCGGCCATTGAGCGGAATTTCGACGATGGTGCGCTGATCAACCGTGCGCGTGACGCTGCTGGTGTCGGTTTGCAGCAGCGGCGCTTCGCTGGTCACGGTTACGGTGTCTGTGACATTGCCGGGTTCGAGCGAAATGTCCAGGGTGGTTTCTTTGGCGGTGTCCACTTTGACCGTGGCGACGGAAGCAACCTTGAAACCGGGCGCTTCGACGCGAATGGAATAATTCACTGGCCGCAGGCTGGGCGCGGAATATTGCCCTTCCTGGTTGCTGGTGACTGTCACGACGGCATTCGTGCCCAGGTCAGTGATTTTGACCGTTGCGCCAGGAATGGCTGCGCCGCTGACATCGCGGATTTGTCCGCGCAATGAACCGGAATTGGATTGCGCCAGCGCGGTAACGCTGACACAGGCGAACAAACAACAAAGGAACAGGCAAACGCTTCGATTGAGCAACATCACGACTCCTTCCAAAATGATGTGTAATTCGTCAGAACCTGCTTGGGGATCTGTATCAAAATTTTTTGGTTTGGGTTTCTGCCGAATGGGCAGGTAGTGATTCTTTTTTATTGTTCCCAGCAAAACAGCCTTGTAAGCGATAAAAACCATCCTAAAAAGAGAGGCAGGGAGCGTCTACTAACCAGAGTTAGCTCTGCGTACTAACTTTGGTTAGGTGTGGCGATTTCCGAATCCGCTGCGAGGGGATCAAGGTGAATCGTCCGAATCAAGTGAAGTAACTCGTCCCCGAATCGTTCTTTCAGCAAAAACGCGCTCGCACCTGAGCGCAGAGCAGGCTCCAGCTTATCGGCAAAGCTGGACATGGCAATGATGTGGCTGCCAGGCGCGACTCGCCGCAACTGGCGCAAAACCTCCAGCCCGCTGAGCTTGGGCAAGCGCATATCCAGCAAGGTGACATCGGGTTGCAATTCCCCAAACAAGGCAATCGCTTCCACCCCGTCACAGGCCGCGCCCGCCACACACATATCCGGTTGCGTGGCGATCATTTCGGCCAATCCTTCGCGCACTGCCGGATGGTCATCCACGATCAGAACGCGAATTGGCTTGGAGTGAGACATAATCGAAACTCACGTGATCTATTCTGGGAGCAAAGGAAAAAGAAGGAACGAGTCTACGGAGAAGTGGCAAGTGAGGGCTACTAACCAAAGTCAGCGCCGAATACTAACTTTGGTCAGGTGAGGCTATTCATCCAGATGCACGATGCCGCGACGCAAAGCAGTGGTGACGGCTTGCGTGCGGTCAGTCACCGCGAGTTTGCTGAGGATTTTGTTGACGTAAAACTTCACCGAGCCTTCGGTGACATTGAGGGCGTCCCCGATTTGCTTGTTGCTGTGACCGGCGACCATCAGCCGCAACACATCCAATTCGCGGGGCGTGAGGCCGTGCGGCAGGAGATGTTGCTCAGTCCCTTCGATCACGCCGGGCGGCAGATATTGTCCGCCCGCATGAACAGTGCGAATGGCTTTGAAAAGTTCTTCGCCGAACATTTCTTTGAGGACATACGAAGCCGCGCCCGCTTGCAGCGCCTGATACACATCCTGATCGCCGTGAAAGGAAGTCACGACAATGAAACGAGCGTGCGGAAATTCCTGGCGCAAGGTTTTGATGACTTCGACGCCGCTCATCCCCGGCAGGCGCAAATCCATCAAGGTCACATCCGGCTGATGCTGGCGAAAAAGCTGCATCGCCTGCATTCCATCCGAAGCCGCCGCCAGCACGCGCATATCCGCTTGAGTGCCGAGCATGGCCGAGAGTCCTTCGCGCACGACGGGATGATCGTCTACGAGCAGAATGCGAATGGGTTGATCGTGATTCATGCAGTGATGCTGGTATTGAGTCGAATTTTGATTTCCGTGCCTGCGCCCGGCGTGCTGAGCAAGGCGAGTTCGCCGCCGATTTGCGCGGCGCGTTCGCGGATTCCCAGCAAGCCGTAATGCCCGCCGAACCCTTGCGCCTTGGTCGTCGTATCGAAGCCGCAGCCGTTATCGCGCACGCGCAGTTCAATCAACCTGGAATCGAAACTCAACTGGACTTCGATCAACGAAGCCTGCGCGTGTCGCAGGGCATTGGTCACGGATTCCTGCCCGATGCGCAACAGGTTGTTTTCCTGTTCTTCGGCCAGACGGCGCGGCGTGCCTTTAACTTGATAGGTGATTTGCGGCGTGTTTTCAGTTGTCACCTGGGCGATGAAATTTTCGAGCGCCGTCGCCAGATCATCGTGCTCCAAGGCCTGATGACGCAAATCAAGCACGAGGCGGCGCGCGTCCGCCAACCCCGTGCGCGCCAATTCGACGGCGCGGTCGAGATGGCGTCCGGCGGTTTCGGTCGAAATCGGCAGAAGCGTTTTCACCACGTGCAATTGCGCCAGCAACCCGGCGACTTCCTGCGCCAGGGTGTCGTGAATGTCGCGCGCGATGCGGTTGCGTTCCCCCATCACGACGGCGTGCCGAATTTGCATCTGCCGCAAGCGCTGCCGATGCGCCAGCCAAACGAGTCCGGCAATCAGCGCCGCGCAACTCAGATAAAACCACCACGTCTGATAGAAATGTGGTTGCAAGCGCAAGCGAATCGTTGCGCCTGTTTCATTCCACACACCATCGCTGTTGCTGGCCAGCACGCGAAACGTGTATGAACCCGGCGGCAGATTCGTGAAATACGCCGTGCGCCGCGTGTCCGCGTCAACCCAGCCAGTTTGCGGCGACCAATTTATCCAGCCGCGCTGATCGCGGCTCAACTGATAACGAAACTTCAGCCGCTCCGGCGTGATAAAACTCAACCCGGTGTATTGCACTTCGAGTTCGCCGCGACCGGGCGGCGCAATGATTTCGGTATTGGCATCAAAGGGCTGTTTGTCTATCAACACCTGCTCGACTTTTACCGGTGGCAGATAGGTGTTGAAGGAAAATTTTTCGGGTTCGATGCGCACCACGCCGTTGAGCGTCGGAAACCAAAGGTTGCCGTCGCGTGTGCGATAAGCCGATGGATGCGTGCCGAAATGCACGGAGCTTTGCATATCTTGCGTGTGGCCGTAAGAAACCGTGCTGAGCGTTTTGATCCGCCCCTCCAACAACGCATTCAATTCCTGCCGACTGACGCGAAAGATGTCCCGGCTGCTGCCACACCACAAATTGCCCTGCGCGTCTTCCAGCATTTGATAAATCGTATCGGTCGGCAAGCCTTCTTTCATGGTCACGGTTTTCAGCACGCCGTCTTTGATGCGGCACAATCCGCCGCCGCGCGTGCCGATCCAGAGCGCGTTGTCGGCATCTTCGTAAAGACCGCTGATGAACGGATACGGCAACCCTTCGCGTTCGGTGTAGCGGTGCAAAACGCCTTCTCGGTAATGCAGTAACCCGTAATCGGTGCCAACCCAGAGGCCGCCAGCGCGGCTCTGCAGCAGCGTGCGGACGGGCGCAACCGAGGTGTTCAGTTCCTCGCCGATGTTCACCAGCTTTCCTGATTCAAAACGAAAAAGGCCGTCTTGGCGCCCGACCCAAAGCTGGCCTTGCCGATCTTCAGCCAAGGCGAAGATGGGAGCCAGCGTCGTTTCATTGCGCGTGTGATCGGTGTATCGCCCCTCGCGCCAGCTCACCAGACGATTGCTCGCCACCGCCAGCCACAGCGTGCCGCGACGATCCACCAACAACGAACGCGTACCGCCCTTGAGCAGCGGTTCGCCTTTGCCCACGATTTGCATCTTGCCGTTTTGCCAGCGGGTCAACCCATCGCTGAACCACGAACCCAGCCAAACGCCTTGCGGGTCCTCGCCAATCGAATAAACCAGATTTCCGGCCATTCCGTCGCGCGCTGTGAGGGTTTGCACGCCTGCCTCGCGCGCACAAGCCAGACCGCCGCCATCCGTGCCAATCCACAAATTGCCTTCGCGGTCGGGGTGCAGCGCAATGACGAAATTGTTTGGCAACCCCGCGTCTTCGTGCCGCACGAATCGCCCGGCGCTGAATTGGTACAAACCGCCGTGCGTGCCCGCCCACAATTGCCCCGTCGCATCCGTCGCCATGGCATAGACGATGTTGTCCAAGCCGCTCGGTTTAATCTGTAAGCTTTCCGCCTGGCCAGCATGCCAGCGCAGCACACCTTGCCCTACGGTGCCGAACCATAGAGTGCCGCTACGATCTTCGGTCACGCTCACCAGATTTTCCCCGCTCAACTGCTCTTTCCATTCGCCGCCTGCGCGCCATTGCAACAAACCCTGGTTGGTCAGGGCGAAGACATCGCCAGCGACGTTGACAAAAAGCTGACGAATGGTGCGCCGCGCAGGCAATACCTTGAGCGGCTCACGCACGATCGTCCCAGCGCGCAACGCCTGCACATGATTGCGCGTTGCCACCAGCAACGTGCCATCCGGCGTTTCCGCCATGCTGGTCACCATATCCATCGCCAAGCCTTCGGCAGTGGTGAATGCCGTGAACTGGCCGTTTTGATATCGCACCAGACCGCCATCCGAACCAATCCACAAATTGCCCGCACGGTCTTCAAACAAAGCCGTAAAAATGTTGCTGCGTAACGCGGGCGTATTCGCGCGATTGAAAACCACAAAGCGAATGCCATCAAACCGCGCCAAACCATCAAACGTCGCCAGCCATAAATATCCGTCGCGGGTTTGTTCAATGGCGCGAATCTGGTTTTGCGGCAATCCATCGCGCACCTGCCACGCGCGAATGCTCAGGCGGGGAACAGTTGCCAAAAGGGGAGGCGGGAGGGAGGCCCCGACGACGGAAGTGAAGCCGACACTTATTGCGACCAGCCACACGAAAATCAGCGAGCGCAATTTGGCAACATGAAAATTCGGAACGGTCTTGAACATGCTTCACCCGGGTTCGTCGCTCATCAACATACCTGACTCAGACGAGATGCGGAACCTAATCCTAGCAAGGCAAGGATGTTACTTCCCGCGTTTATTGAAAAAGTGTTTATGTCAGGCGATTCAGTAACAACGGTGTGAAGGCAATTGAAGTTGTACGACAACGGCGCACGGTCCGCCATCACGTTGTTCTGCTCCACAAACAACTTCAGCCGCGCACCGATGCCGTCACGGTCGGCTGCTGGGATTTTGGGGGGGGTGCAGCTCCTTGATAAAGAAACCGCTGGAAGCTGGTGAATACTTTCCGAATCTGTGGCGCTTCTCCCAGCTCACCAACCGCGTCGGGAATCGAGTTGTTGTATTTCAGCCTGAGCAAGGGCGACAGCTTATCGGGCGCGAGTTCTTCGACGCCGACGCTGACGTAATGCGATAGCACGAAAT
>JAEUQP010000760.1 GCA_016789645.1 Acidobacteriota bacterium
ACCGGGTTTTGTGTAACGCTGTAAAGTCGTTCGTAACCACGCAGCGTCGTCATTTCCTGAATCGCACCGAACGATAGATACACGGCAGGGAACTGGCGAGAAAAGATTTTCGACAACAATGGGGCGAACAACATTTCCAGCCATTCGTTCACGCGAGCGCGGTTTTGGACTTTTTCGATGCGGTTTTCTTCCAGCTTGTGGCCGCATTCGGATAGCAGGTTGGCCAGTTCGTAACCGTGAAAAAATTCTTCGTAATTCCATGTAGTCAGAAACGCGGAAACATCGGGTTTGAAGGCAATCTTCATTTGCAGCAGCATTCGCAAGTAACGAATCGTCTGGCTTTCGATGTCTGAAAAATACGTCAGGACAAATCGTTCATCGTCGGTCAGTCCGACCTGTCGGGCGGTTTCCCAATCCAGGTCTTTGGTTTCAATCTTGGCGGACACGGAAATATAACGGTCAAAATTGGGTTTCATCGGGTTTTGCTCCAAATTCAATTCATCGTCTCGTTGTTCGGAATACTTCTACGAAAAAACAGACTTAAGGCATCGCATTCAGCGACTGCCTTGTCTGCCTTTTTTACGGTTATTGGAGCGGACTGGATTTTACAGGAGCGGTTTTTATTTGCCGAAAACGCCAATGGCGACCAGCGCAATGCCGATGACGACGTGCAAGATGTCGTCCACGCGAGTCCATTTGAAATGCTGTTTGGGAAAGAGGTCGGCGAAACTGGCAACGGCTTGATATAGGTCTATCAGGCCAAAACCTATATTGAAGGCTCGAATTGCGCCTTCATAACCGGACAACATGATGATTGCGCCGAGAATGCCGAACCCAATGTGAAAGAGGTTGTACGGAGTTGCGCCGCTGGTCAGGTTTTTATTGGCTGGAATGACGAATCCCAGAATGCCCACCAGCACCAAGATCGGGGCAAAAATCGCCAGCGTCAGTGAGTTCAAATGGTCAAAGTACATGTGCAGCCTGCGGGGATAAAAGACTGCGAGTTTCAGCCTGGGATGCTTGGGGCTGCAAACCCGTAATCGGTGTTCACTTCACATCGAGCAATTCCACATCAAAATACAAGGTTGCATTGGGCGGGATGTCGGCTCCGGCTCCTCTGGCTCCATAACCCAGATTGGCCGGAATAATGAGCTTGCGTTTGCCGCCGACTTTCATCGTCATCACACCTTCGTCCCAGCCTTTGATGACCTGACTGACGCCAATGGTGAAGGTGAAGGGTTCGCGGCCCACCGAACTATCGAATTGTTTGCCGTTTTCCAGCTTGCCGGTGTAATGAACTGTGACTTGTTTTCCGCGCGAAGGGCTGGCGCCGTTTCCGACAACTTCGTCAATGTACTTCAATCCGGAAGGAGTCGTGATTTCCGAGCCTGAGGGGCCATTGAACCAGAAATAATAAGCTCCGAAGCCCGCGATGAGGGCAATGATCAACAAGCCAATGATCAGATTAGTTTTGCTGTTTGATTTTTTTGCCGTAAGTGCGCTGGGGGGAACATACCCCCGTCCTTTTTTACTATTGCGAGTGGTAGACAAGTGAAAACGCTCCTTCGCTTAGAGATTTGAATGCTGGTGTAATCCTACCGATGAACCGAACGGAAAAGCTAAAGGGCTACGATGTGCGTAGCCCTTTTGTGTGTTGAACTGGGAGGCAGGGAGTCGAACCCCGATAGGCGGATCCAGAGTCCGCAGTCTTACCATTAGACGACCTCCCATCAAAGCGAACGCAATATAGGAGTCGAGATTTGATCTGTCAAGACACCGGACAGGATTGCCCAGGCTCTTGGCGGCTACGGCGTGAACATTGTGGAATTCCACAGGTCAGGCTGTGGCGCCAGCGCTGATTTTCGAATGCGGCAATGAGTATTCTGCGTCCGTCAACGTCGAGGATCGAGCAGCCAAAGCGGCCACAGCGAGAAGACGTCCCGACAAGTTGAAAACTGGAGAGAGAAAGAGGAGACCAAATTATGAAAAACGCATCAGTCGTCAAAACATTGTTTGCCAAATCCATGGTGACCATTTCTGTTCTTACCTTGCTGGTTATTGCATCTGTAGCCGGTCAGGCTCAGGACGAAGAATTGGATTGGAAGCTGAAAGGCGTCATCGTCAAAATGAAAGATGGGAGGCAATTGGTTGGGTACGTCATTGAACAACCAGCTCAACATTGCCCTACGCCGAGCGAAGACTTGATCCTGTACTCCGAGGTGTATCGCGTCTCGAAAGCGGCGGGATTTGAGCGAAGCATGTTTGTGACGACCGAAGCGCAAAAACTCTTTCTCAAATCCGATGAGGTTGCCAAAATCATCGCCGCCCGACGGCCTTATGACGGACAGGTGGTTGATTGGATGTTGATGACCGTACAGACGCCCGAAGCGATCAAGTGGGTGACAATCGAAAAACCAATGGCTGCAGTGGATTTGCTGGATACCGAATATGCTGGCAGATTGATCAGCTACAACCGGGAAATTGGCCAGAAGGAATTGGAACAGCTTTCCGAAAAGATCAAACAGCGCATTGAAAAGTTTTGGGCAAACAATCAGCAAGGCGGAGGCAAGGATTGGGATAAAGAATGGGCTGACATCAAGCACGGTCTGGAGCTTCGTCGAGTTGTGTTGATCGAATACCTGATGGATTGTTGCTGATAAGAATTGCTTTTGTTGCTGAAAACTCGCGCTCCGACATAAGATCAAGTTATGGCTATTTTGATTGCGGAAGACAATGTGGCTCAACGCGCCTATTTGCGTGAACTGTTGGGGCGCGAGTTTGGCAGTTATTCGCCGATTCTGGAAGCCGCCGACGGCGAAACCGTCATCAAGCTGGC
>JAEUQP010000807.1 GCA_016789645.1 Acidobacteriota bacterium
GGTTTTGCGGCGCGTAAATCGCGAACGCCATAAAGATGCCGTTTTTATCCAGCGAACTGGCTTGCAATTGCGAACCGACGCCGTAACTCAATCCTTCTTTTTGGCGAATGCGAACCGCCAACCGCGAATTCAAAAATCCGCCGCCGAGCATGTAATTGCCCAACACCAGCGCCGGAAAATCCGGATCGTCATCGCGCAAATTCAGCGTTTGCCCGGCAATGAAAAAGGCGTTGGCTTTGTCCGGCGCTTCCAGATTGCGATTGATTGGGGCAACGTCCCGGAACGTTTCGCCGATGCGCGCATATGGCATTTTGCTTTTCCAGGTGCCGAACAGGTCGTTGGTCAATTTGGCAATTTCCTTTTCGTCAAAATCGCCTACGACCGCCAATTCGCCGTTGCTGGCTCCGTAAAAGTCCGCGTAAAACTTCTTCACATCGGCCAGCGTGACGGCTTTCAAATCGGCGATGGCTTCATCTGGCGTCGAAGTGTAATTGACGTGTCCTTTCGGATACGGGCGCAAATGCCGTTGCGCTTCCACAACAGCCATCTGCGTCGGTTCGCTGCGTTGCGCTTCGATGCTGGCCAGTTGTTCCTGTTTGAGCTGTTCGAACTCATCCGCCGGGAACGACGGTTCGCGCAAAATCTCGGCCACCAGCTTCATCACCGCAGGCAGGTTTTCGCGCGTGGTTTCGATGCTGGCAAACGCCGAAGCTGGGCCACCATCCACGTTGACGCGCGCTTTCAATTTGTCGAATTCATCTTTGATTTGTTGCCGGGTTCGTTTGGCGGTGCCGCGCATCAACATGGAACCGGCCATGCCTCCGTCAGTGTCACGGTTCATCAAACTTTTTTCGTCGCCAAAGCGCAGCGTCAAGGTTGCGACGACCGTGTTGCCACGAGTTCGTTTCGGCACAAAGGTGTATTTGATGCCGGCAGCGCTGGCGCGAACGGCGCGCGATTCAATGTTCGTCGGCGTCGGTTCGAAGGCTTCGCCTTCCGCAACCTTGGCGTCGCCTTTGTAATCTTTGACCAGCGCCAACACATCCGGATTCGCAGGAATTTCCGAACGCTCCGGTTTTTGCGTCGGGATGAACTGCCCCAACGTGCGATTGGATTGTTTCAGATAATTGACCGCCACGCGCTGGACTTCTTCCGCCGTCAATTTGCGAATGCGGTCGCGCGTGATGAACAGCAATCGCCAGTCGCCGTAACCGATCCATTCGCTCATTTCCAAGCCGACGTCTTCCACGGAATTCAGCTTCAATTCGATTTCTTTCAGCAGATTCGTTTTGGCGCGTTCGACCTCGTCTTTGGTGACGGGATTTTTGGCGATGTCTTCCAGGACTTTCAGCATGATGTCGCGCGCTTCGTCCAGCGATTGTTCCTGCCGAAGTTGCGCGCCCACCAAAAACAAACTCGGTTCGCCGAAAATGAACGGGAAACCAAACACCGCAGCCGCTTTCTTCGATTCCACCAGCGCCTTGTGCAAACGACCGGCGGGTTGCTCGGTCATGATTTGCAGCAGCGCGTTGGTGGCAGCCGTGTCAGCGTGCGAACTGCCCGGCACGTGATACCCGGCGGCAACCAATTGCACATCGCCAACGCGGCGCACCGTCACGCTGCGTTCACCATCCTGCGTCGGTTCGTCGGTGTAAATTTTCGACAGCACGCGGTCGGGTTTGGGAATCTTGCCGAAATAATCCGCAACCAGCGCCAGCGTCTTGGCTTCGTCAATCTTTCCGGCAACGAGCAACACGGCGTTGTCCGGTTGATAGTATTTTTTGTAAAACGCCTGCAACCGATCAATCGGCACGTTTTCAATGTCGGCGCGCGACCCAATCGTGGATTTGCCGTAGTTGTGCCACAGGTAAGCCGTCGAATAAATGCGTTCCAGCAACACGCCGAACGGATCGTTTTCGCCCATTTCGAATTCATTACGAACGACGGTCATTTCGCTGTCCAAATCTTTTTTGGCGATGTAAGAATTGATCATCCGATCCGCTTCCAGATCGAGCGCCCATTTCAAGTTTTCTTCGGTCGCGGCAAAGGTTTCGTAATAGTTCGTGCGGTCGTACCAAGTGGTTCCGTTCGGACGAGTGCCGTGTTCGGTCAATTCTTTGGGAATGTCAGGATGCTTCGGCGTGCCTTTGAAGACCAGATGCTCCAGCAGATGCGCCATGCCGGTTTCGCCGTAATTTTCATGCTTGGAACCGACCAGGTAGGTGATGTTGACCGTAATGGTCTGTTTCGACTGGTCAGGGAAAATCAACACCCGCAAGCCGTTTTTCAGCCGGTATTCCGTAATGCCTTCGACCGAAGTGACGCGTTC
>JAEUQP010000938.1 GCA_016789645.1 Acidobacteriota bacterium
CGAACCAGCGACCAGCCTTTGCCGAACGCGAATTCTTCTTCGTGAATGTTGGCCAAACCCCATTCGTTGAATTTCTTCTGCGCCCATTGGCTGGCCTGTTTGATGGCGGGTGAACCGGTCAGGCGCGGGCCGTACACATCCGACAGCCAACTGATGTGCTCCATCACTTGCGAACGGTTCAAACCTTCTTCGCGGATTTTGCCGATCATCGCGTAATCGAGTTGCTCGTCTTTCTGGCCTTGAGCCAGCGCGGCAGGCAGCGACAACGCAAACACAAACGACAGCAAGAATACGAATGCCAAATGAATTTGACGATGGGCGAATTTCATTTCTTTTCTCCGGGATTGGGTGGTCAAGTACTGGAAAGCGGATTGACGATCCTCAACTTGTTTTCGACCAACAACGCAGTCTCCATATCTTCCGAATATAAAACCGATGCGCCTGACAACAACGCACAAGCCACAATCAAACTATCCCAGTAAGAAAACTGATGGCGAGATCGAAGCTCGGAAGCTTTCAACAACTCGGCCCGGCCAATTTCCATAATCGGGTACTTTGCGTAAAAGGATTCGATCAATTGCTGAATGGAGGCTTCATCAAAATTCGCTTTTTTGATGAGATTAACGCTGACTTCGTTGATGACCTGTGAACTGGCGATAATTCTGTGATTGCCTTCAATGATGGCTTTGGCGGAGACGGACTTATCTTTGTCCTGACTTTCGATAAATGCATACAGCCAGATGTTTGTATCTATAAAACAAGCGTCCATTGCTTAACTCAGGTTCGAGCATGAATCTCTTCGCGTGACATTGGCTTGAAACTATCCAGCGAAATTGGTTTGGCCAGCAATCGGTCAATCAGGTTTTCCTCAACTTCGGCCTGCTCGTGCTTCAACACAATCACTCGGACTTCGCCAACCAACTTGCCAACGAATTCTTGTGGAAGTTCAATGCTTCCGTTGTTAATTTTTGTTTGGAACTCAATTGCGTACATATTTTCCTCCATTGCTGGCTTTGTACTACAGAGCATTGAGGCGAGCAATACAGCCGGAGCCATCGCTCAATTGATATACTTCGTTTCGGTAGTTTCCAGCATTTCAAGCTGAGCGTTTTCTTCGTCCACGCTCCAGATTTCCAGCAACTCGCGCGGGACTTCGGTGACAAACCGAGATGGGCGGTGCAGCACAGTTTGTCGCGAACGGTCGCTTTCGACCAGCGGGAAACAAACGTATAACTCGTCCTGCGCGCGGGTCAACGCAACGTAAAACAATCGGCGCTCTTCTTCTTCGCCTTCGATGTCGCGCAAACTGCGGCTGGAAGGGAAACGCCCATCGGCGGCCCAGATCATAAACACCACGTGCCATTCCAGGCCTTTTGCCTGATGCACTGACGACAACGCCAGGCGTTCGTCTTCGTCGCCGCCTTCGATCACGTCTTCGCCAACCGTCGCTCCCGGCGGAGAAAAGCGCTCCGTGTTCAACAATGCCAATTCGCTCAAAAACGCATCGGTCGTGTCGTAACGCCCGGCGAAGTTCGCCAATTGCCGCAAATCTTCTTCGCGGGCGTCAGCGTTTTCAAAATTAGCTTGCAGATATTCGACATAACCGCGGGTTAGCACCAGTTCGATTTGTTTGGCCGGATTGTTCAGCGTTTCGGGCGCAGTCAGGTCTTTGATGAGTTCGGCGAATTCGCGCCAACCGACCGCTGCGCCTTTGGGCAAGGCTTTGGCGAATTCATCGGTTCGCACCAACGCCAGCGGTTCTTCGGCATAAGCCAGCCGTTCCCACACGCGTGAAGCCGTCGCGTTGCCGATTTTCGGAATCAGTTTCAACACACGTTTCCACGCCAGTTCATCGCGCGGATTGACGACCAGCCGCAAATACGAGGTCACGTCCTTGATGTGCGCCTGCTCGAAAAACCGCACGCCGGATCGAACGTCGTATGGAATTCCTCGTCGCGTCAATTCCAACTGCAATTCCAGCGAATGAAAGTGCGAACGATAGAGCACAGCCATTTCGTTCAGCGGAACGCCTTCGTCGCGCAAATCCAGAATGCGGGCGGCGACAAATGCCGCTTGCTGCTCGCTGTCGCGCGCCGGAATCAGTGCTGGCGTAAACCCTCGACTTGGGCGTTTGGCTTGCAGATGTTTAGGGAATTGCTGGCGATTCATCGAAACCGAAGCGTTGGCCAGCATCAGAATTTCCGGCGTCGAGCGGTAATTGCTTTCCAGTTTGAACACCTGCGCGTCGGGATAACGTTTTTGAAACTCGAAGATGTTTTTGAAATTCGCGCCGCGCCAGCCAAAGATGCTTTGCGCGTCGTCGCCGACGACCATCAAATTGCGGTGTTTGGCGGCCACCAGATCAACGATCTCAGCTTGCAGCGTATTCGTGTCCTGATATTCATCCACCAGAATGTGCTGAAACTGTTCCTGGTAAATTGCCGCGATGTCCGGCTTTTCGCTCATCAGCCGTTTCCAGTTCACCAGCAAATCGTCGTAATCCATCGCATTGCGTTCCAGTTTGCGCTGCTGATAGATCGCGTCCACGCGCTTGATTTGGCTGGTCAGCATTTCAAAGTGCGGGTATTTGGCAACGATCAATTGATCCAGCGGCGTGTCGGTGTTGGTGGCAAAGCTGAACATTTCGCGCAGCACTTCGCCTTTGGGAAAACGGCGGGCTTTGGTGTCAATGGCGGCTTCGTCAATGCAGGAATCAATCAGGTCTTTGGAATCTTCGGCGTCGAGGATGGAAAAGTTGTTTTCGTACCCCAGGCTGACAGCGTGGCGGCGCAGCAAACGATTCGCGATGGAATGAAACGTGCCACCCCAGACGCGGCGAACATCGGCGGCCAGCAGCGTTTCGACCCGGCTGAGCATTTCGCGCGCGGCTCGGTTGGTGAACGTCACCAGCAAAATGCGAGCAGGCGCGACGCCGGCTTCGATCAAACGCGCGACGCGATACGTCACCACGCGCGTTTTGCCCGAACCGGCTCCGGCAATGACCAGCAGCGGCCCGGTTCCCGCCATCACCACGGCACGCTGTTCGTCGTTCAACGCTTCGCGGTAATTGATCAGCGTCTGGCGCGGAACGTCCGTTTTGATGACGTACTTTTTCACGAGCGGGAGTTCTGAACTTTTTGCCTGTCTGTTACCTCTGGTCGGAAGCGTTCATCGCCGGGACGTACATGCGTTCGGCGTATTCCTTGACCATGCGGCGCGCGCTGAAGGTCGGCGCAGCGGTGCGAATGGCTTCTTTCAACAGATGAGTCCAGCGGCGCGGGATGCCATCGCTGTCACGGTCGAAATACAGCGGCACGACTTCGGTTTCCAGCACGCGATACAGCGCTTCAGCATCGGCTTCGTCGCGGTATTCTTCGCTGACGTCTTCAGGAACGCTGGGATCAATCGCCCAACCGTTGGTTCCCTGATACCCCTCGTACCACCAACCGTCCAGCACGCTCAAATGCGGAACGCCGTTCAACGCGGCTTTTTGGCCGCTGGTTCCGCTGGCTTCCAACGGAACGCGAGGATTGTTCAGCCACACATCCACGCCGCGCACCAGATGTTTGGCGACGTGAATGTCGTAATTTTCGACAAACGCGATGCGACCGCCCAGGTTGTGATCGCGCGCCAGTTCGTAAATTTCGTGAATCAGGCTGCGTCCGGGCAAATCCGCCGGATGCGCTTTGCCGGCAAAGATGATCTGTACCGGTTTCCATTCGTCATGGAAGATTTTCTTGAGCCGTTCGAGGCTTCTGAAAATCAGAACCGCGCGTTTGTACGTGGCAAAGCGGCGAGCGAATCCGATGGTCAACGCGTCGGGATTGAGCAGGGTTCCGCCAGTCAGCACGCGCGTCGGACCGGCGGTTTCGGTGATCCAGTTCTGGCGAATGCGTTCCCGCATGAAGTTGAACAGTTTGTGTTTCAACTGCTGTTTGACTTGCCACAATTCGGTGTCGGGAATGTCGTGAATGCGTTCCCACAACGTCGGATCGTCGTGTTTCGCCAACCAATCGTGCCCCAGATGTTTGGCAAACAGGCGGTTCATTTCCGGCGCGATCCAGGTCGGTGTGTGGACTCCATTGGTGATGTGCGTGATCGGAACTTCGTCTTCCGTGCGATCCGGCCACATCGAATGCCACATCTGCCGGGACACATGTCCGTGAAGCCGACTGACGCCATTGCATCTGCCTGACAATCGCAACGCCAACGCGGTCATGTTGAAATTCGGTGAACCGCCATCGGGATGTTCGCCCAAGGCAAAAAACTGTTCCCGGTCCAATCCCAATTCTTCCCAGTACCCGGCAAAATGCGTTTCGACCAGATGAAACGGAAAAGCATCGTGTCCGGCGGGAACGGGTGTGTGCGTTGTGAACACCGTCGTTTCCCGAACCGCTTCGGCGGCTTCTGTGAAGCTTTGGCCGTTTTGCACCCGCGTGCGAATGCGTTCCAGCATCATGAAGGCTGCGTGCCCTTCGTTGGCGTGACACACCGCCGGACGAATTCCCAGCCGATCCAGCATGCGCACGCCGCCAATGCCGAGCACAATTTCCTGCCGGATTCGCATTTCCTGATCGCCGCCGTACAATCGCGAGGTCAATTCACGATCCCACGAATGATTTTCTTCGACGTTGGCATCCATCAAATAAACGGAAACCGATCCCAGTTTGACGCGCCAGATCGCCACGTGAACGCAACGACCGCCGACGTCAACTTTCAGCAAACCGCCTTCGCTTTCGCGCGAAATCACCGGTTCCAGCGGCGTAGACGAATAATCCAGCGGTTCGTAAACCGAATCCTGACGGCCTTCGCCCGTGATGCGCTGGATGAAATAACCGAGCTGATAGACAAACCCTACGCCGACCAGTGGCAAACCAATGTCGCTGGCTTCCTTGCAATGATCTCCGGCCAGAATGCCCAAACCGCCCGAATAAATCGGCAACGAAACGTGCAATCCGAATTCCGCCGAAAAATAGGCAATCGGTCGGTCGGCCAATTGCGGATACTTTTCGGAAAACCAGGTTCCTTTGGCGGTGCGCGCTTTGTCGAACGCCAGCATCGTTCCGTCGTAATGCCGCAGAAATGCCGGATTCGCGGCGGCGGCATCCAATTTGGAAGGCGAAATCTGCTGCAAAAACTTGACGGGATTGTGGTGCGTCAATTCCCAAAGGGTTTTGTCCAGATGCTGAAACAGCAGGTCGGCATCTGGATGCCAACTCCACCAAAGATTGTTGGCCAGTTCGCTTAATCGTTCGATCCGAACCGGCAGGGCACGTTCCGTGTTATTGCTCATTGCTGTTATCCATTCTTCGTTTGAATGAGTGCTGCGACCATCCACTGTGATGAGGGAAGGAGGTCGAGCATGGATTTCACGACTTCGAGCCGTGAGTGTGTGGCCGAAAGCGCCAACAAAGCCGAAACTTTACCGGCCATGTTTGCGACCGTCAACCACGAGAATTTCGATGCTTTTTGGGAATTGGACTCGAAGGAAAGAAAGTAAATGGTGGGGATGGTGGGAATCGAACCCACACTACCGTAAGGTAACGGGTTTTTGAGACCCGCGCGTCTACCAATTCCGCCACGTCCCCACATTTTCAACGATCAAAGCCTTAGAAGTGATGTCGTTAAAGCCTTGATCGAAAGCGGGGGCGATTATATGAGCCGATCCGAGGTCGGTCAAGCACCCGCCCAAAATTACTCAAAGGTGACTTTCAGGAACTTCAGTTTTCCGACTTGCAGCAACGCTTCTTTGGTTGCAGCGGTGTCAATTTCCGCCGCGACATCGCCGATGCGTTCGTTGTTCAACCGAACTCCGCCTTGTTGAATCAACCGGCGCACTTCGGCTTTGGAAGCCGCCAATCCGGTTTGCGTCAGCAAATCCACCAGCTTGATGGTTCCATCGGCTTTGATCGAACGGGTCTCAATGTCGGTCGGAGCCTGATGTTCACGGAACCGGCGATTGAATTCCGCTTCGGCTTCGTTGGCGGCAGTTTGCGAATGAAAATCCGCAATGATGTGTTTGGCCAGTTCGACCTTGGCATCGCGCGGATGTTTCGCGCCAGATTCGACGCTGGTTTTCAACTGCGCCACTTCCGCCGGAGTCAGATCGGTCACCAATGCGTAATACCGCCACATCAATTCGTCGCTGATGGACATGACCTTGCCGAACATTTCATCGGGCGATTCGGTGATGCCGATGTAATTGTTTTTCGACTTCGACATCTTTTCGACGCCGTCCAGGCCTTCCAGCAGCGGCGTCGTCATGATGACCTGGGTTTCGACGCCGTACGCGCGCTGGATTTCGCGCGCCATCAGCAGATTGAATTTCTGATCCGTTCCGCCCAGTTCCACATCGGCTTTCAGCGCGACGGAATCGTACCCTTGCGCCAACGGGTAGAGCAGTTCGTGCAAACTGATCGGCACACCCGCCGCCAGCCGTTTGGAAAAATCGTCGCGTTCCAAAATCTGCGCCAATGTGACTTTGGCCGTCAGCCGCACAAAATCTTCCGGTTTGAACGCGTTCAGCCAGTTCGCGTTGAATTCGATGATCGTTTTGTCCGGATCGAGCAGTTTGAAAATTTGCGCCTTGTACGTTTCGGCGTTCGCCAAAATCTGTTCTCTGGTCAACGGCGGACGCGTCGTATTGCGTCCGGTCGGATCGCCGATCATGCCCGTGAAATCGCCAATCAGGAAAATCACGTCGTGGCCGAGTTGCTGAAACGCCTTCATTTTGCGAATGACGACCGAATGGCCCAGATGAATGTCCGGCGCGGTCGGATCCGCTCCGAGTTTGACGCGCAACGGTCGTCCGGTCGCCGCGGAATGCTCCAGCTTCTTTTTCAATTCTTCGGCGGGGATCACGTCCACACAGCCTTTGGTCAGAAATGCTACTTGTTCGTCTATTGTCATAACTCAACAGTAGACAGTAGAGCAGTCAGTAGTTGTCTTCACTACCGTTAGCTGTCTACTGCGTTTTCAGATTTTTCGTCGCCAGCGAGCG
Source organism: Acidobacteriota bacterium (assembly GCA_016789645.1). Taxonomy (GTDB): domain Bacteria; phylum Acidobacteriota; class Blastocatellia; order RBC074; family RBC074; genus RBC074. The sequence continues at coordinate 7,001 of JAEUQP010000938.1, forward strand.
AAATTGCTCGAACAGTTTTTCGTCCGCAAAGGCGCGTTTCGGCAACAGGTTGAACGAATTGTTGCCATAAACCATCAACAATCCATGCGGGCTTTCCATCACGCGCTGGTAATACTTCCAGTCCAGGTTCGATTCGATGACGCCCATGCGGAAATACACACCATCATCGCGGAAAGCGACTTCGTGTTCGGTTTCATAGAGCGGTTCGCGTTGCCATTTGCGTTTGGAAGTCCAGCGGCGAATCGGCGAAGCCGCGACCATCACGATTATTCCGACGAGTAACACCAAGGCCGCCAGCAGGCTTAAGCCCTCGATAAACAACATCACCACACCAACCAGCAGCAAGGCTCCGCCCGCCAACCATTCCGGTGCGACGGATTGGCGACTGCGGCGGAAAAATTCCTGCGCCGCGAAATACTCTTCCCACTGCAAAAAGAAATTGATGCTTTCAGCCATAAACACGCCTTTCGTACAGAAGTCGCGCATTCTGCCATCTGATCTGCAATTTGCCAATTCGCTGTTTCAACCAGCCGCGCAGTCGCTGGCAAGCGGAATGCAGAAGAAAGCTTGACACCTGCTCTCAAACCGCCGTGTAATGCCGCACAAAGCAGTCTCTGTAAAATCCTTGGGAGAAAAACGTTGAAGATGAATACAAGATTCGTTTGTCTGTTGGCGATGATGGTTGTGCTCGCCTTTCCATTGGCCGCACAAGTGCAAACTGAAGTGCCTCCGGTCATTCCCGGTGCCAAGCCTGTGAAGGTGGAGCGCATCAAAATTCATGGGCTATCTCTCGAAGGCAATCTGGAAGGCAATGCTGTTGATCGGGATGTCTTGGTCTTTTTGCCTCCGAGTTACGCCAACGCCAAGTCCCGTCGCTATCCGGTGATTTACGCCTTGCATGGCTATTCCATCGGAGCGGAACAATGGAGCAAGGAAATCCGTGTACCCCAAACCATCGAAGGCGCATTTGCCCAGGGCGCACAAGAGATGATCGTTGTGTTGCCGGATTCCAAAACTGTGCATAACGGTTCGATGTATTCCAGTTCCGTGACGACCGGAGGTTTCGAGAATTTCATCGCGCGTGATGTCGTCGCCTACATTGACGCGCATTACCGCACGATTCCCAACCGGCTGAGCCGTGGTTTGGTTGGGCATTCGATGGGCGGTTACGGCGCAACGCGCATTGGCATGAAGCATGCGGATGTGTTCGGCAGTTTGTACATCATGAGTCCGTGCTGTCTGTCGCCGCGTCAAGCTGGGCCTGCCAATCCGGAAATGGAAAAGACGCTGGCGGAAGTGAAGACGGCTGAAGATTCGGCCAAATTGCCGTTTCCGGCTCGCGCCAGCCTTGCCGCCGCTGCTGCCTGGGCGCCAAATCCAAAAAATCCTCCGCTGTATCTAGACCTGCCGCGCAAAAACGGCGAGGTGCAGCCGGACGTGCTGGCGCGGTTTGCGGCAAATGCGCCGCTGGCCTTTATTGATCAGTACATCGGAAACCTGCGCCAGTATCGCGCAATCTCGATTGATGTCGGCGACAAGGACGGTTTGAAAGCAGATTCGGAAAAGCTGCACAACGTGCTGGATAAATATGGCATTGCCAATGGCTTTGAAATTTATCCGGGCACGCACACCAGCGCTGTGGCCGTGCGCTTTCAAAACTATGTCTTGCCGTTCTTCAGCAAAAATCTGTGTTTCGTGAAGACCTGCAAGTAACGTAGCAATGCCTTTGGCAGAGAGAACACGAATGACGAACAACCAAATCCGCTTTGAGGACGGGGCCACTTACGAACGGTACATGGGCCAATGGAGCCAGCTTGCAGGAGAAATCTTCCTTGACTGGCTTGCTCCGAAATCGGGATTGCGATGGCTTGATGTTGGCTGTGGCAACGGAGCCTTTACCGAATTGCTGGTCGAACGATGCGCGCCTGTTTCGGTGCAGGGAGTAGACCCGGCGGAAGGACAACTTGCCTTTGCTCGAACGCGACCAGCGTCGCGCATCGCGCAATTTCACCAGGGCGATGCGATGGCGCTGCCATTTCCTGACGACACATTCGATGTGGCGGTGATGCCGCTGGTGATTTTCTTCGTTCCTGAACCGGCCAAAGGCGTTGCGGAAATGGTGCGCGTGGTCTGCTCCGGGGGCATCGTGGCCGCTTACGGATGGGATATGTTGGGCGGAGGGTTTCCTTACGAAGCGTTGTTGAGTGAAATGCGCGGGCTTGGGCTGGCTGTCCCCGAACCACCGAATCCCGGGGCCGCTTCCATCAACACGCTACGGGATTTGTGGACAGAGGCAGGCCTGGAAGCGATCGAAACGCGAGAAATCATTGTGCAAAGAACATTCGCTGATTTCGACGATTACTGGACGACTGTTCTTGGTGCGCCGAGCGTCGGAGCAACACTCAGGGCAACGGCGTCCGCAGAACAGGAACCTCTGAAAGAGGCTTTACGCAAACGCTTGCCGGCGGACGCCGCTGGTCACATCACTTACAGCGCCCGAGCCAATGCCGTGAAAGGGCGCGTACCAAACTAAAAGGAGAAAGCAAATGAAATGGTGCGGGATGTTTTTCAGGGGCAGTCTATGTTGCGTGCTTTTTGTGTTTTTTTGTTATGCGCAGGAAGCGGGAGATTTTCAGCCTGCGACAACGAACGTGTGGGGCGCGGAATATCCCAAAGTAGACAGCAAAGGCCGCGTGCAGTTGCGTGTGAAAGCTGCCGACGCCACCAAAGTCAGAATCAATTTCTGGAGCGGTCCTAAAGCCGAAATGACAAAACAAGCTGACGGGTTTTGGACATTCACAACGCCGCCAATGGTGCCGGGCTTGCACTATTACAACTTCGTCGTGGACGGAGCGGAAGCCACAGACACCGGCAGCCAGTCTTTCTTCGGCGGCAGCAAATATGCCAGCGCGGTAGAAGTGCCAGAACCCGGCACGACCTTTTACACAATGAAGGACGTGCCGCACGGTCAGGTGCGCGAAGTTTGGTACAACTCCAAAGTGACGGGAACCTGGCGACATGCAATGGTTTATTTGCCGCCGAGTTACGAGTCGCAAATCAAACAACGCTTTCCCGTGCTGTATTTGCAACACGGCGGCGGCGAAGACGAAACCGGTTGGATTCGTCAGGGACGCGCCAACATCATTCTCGACAACCTGATTGCCGAAGGAAAAGCCAAGCCGATGATCATCGTCATGGCGTATGGCTATGCCAAACGCGCCGGACAGCCCGCGCCCGCCGTGACCGGCCCTCCGGGCAATTCGCCTGATCGGATGAAAGCAATGCAGGAGATGTTTTCGGCCTTTGAAGACGACCTGACACAGGCGCTGATTCCGTTCGTTGACAAGACCTATCGCACGCTGGCAAACCGCGAGAATCGTGCAATGGCAGGGCTTTCGATGGGCGGCATGCAAACGTACCAGATTACGCTGAAGCATCTCGATCTGTTTTCGCACATCGGTGGGTTCAGCGGCGCAGCCGGATTTCTGTCAGCAGATCAAAAGATGAATCCCAAAACCGATTACAACGGTGTTTTTGCTGATCCGGCGGCCTTTGCCAAAAAGGTCAAATTGCTCTGGCTCAGTATTGGCACTGCGGAACCGGAACGAATGCGCGCCGGCATTCACCGGCTGCACGACGCTTTGACCGAAGCGAAGATTCAGCACGTCTTTTATGAATCGCCCGGAACCGACCACGAATGGCAGACATGGCGGCGCGACTTGCACGGCTTTGCGCCAAGGCTGTTTCAAAAATAAGTTGCAAAAAGGAATCATAAACATCACCAACACAGGAGAATTTCCATGCGACCCGTTACGAAATCTTTGTTCACCGTCTCCATTATTGCTGCTTGTCTATTATTCGGCAGTTTGCCTTCAGTCGAAGGCCAGGCGCCACAGGCTCGCATCAAAATAGACATTGACCGCACCATTGGCGAAATCCACCCCCACTTGTTCGGCAATTTCGCGGAACATCTGGGACGGATGATTTACGGCGGCGTGTACGAAGAAAACAGTCCGCTGTCGGACAAAGATGGTTACCGCAAAGACGTGATGGATGTCGTCAAACAACTGAACGTGACAATTCTGCGTTGGCCGGGCGGCAACTTTGCTTCGGGCTATAACTGGAAAGACGGCATAGGGCCAAAAGACCAGCGCCCGGTGCGCATGGATTTGGCCTGGAATGATCTGGAAAGCAATCGGTTTGGCACCGATGAGTTCTTGAAGTATTGCGAAGTGATCGGCGCGGAACCCTACATCTGCGTCAATCTTGGCTTGGGCACGATTGACGATGCGCGGCATTGGGTTGAATACACCAACGTCGAAAAAAACACTTACTGGGCGGATCAACGCCGCAAGAACGGACGCGACAAACCGTACAACGTGAAATACTGGGCGCTCGGCAACGAAATTGACGGCCCTTGGCAACTTGGCCACAAAAACGCCGAAGAGTATTCCAAATTCGCGCTCGAAGCCGGCAAAGCCATGCGCTCCACCGATAACAGCATCAAATTGATTGCCAGCGGTTCCAGCAATTACGGGCCAACGGCGGACTGGATGCACTGGAACCGCACCGTGCTGGAAACGCTGCGGAATCAGGCCGATTACATCGCCATTCACAGTTACATCAACAACCGCGACAACGATTTCGAAAAGTTCATGGCGTGGTCACAGACGATTGATAATTACATCAACGTCACGGCGGCTCAGATCAAGGAAGTGCAAAACCGCCAACAAACCCCGCGTCCGATTTACATCGCCTATGACGAATGGAATGTTTGGTATCGCGCCTTCAACGAAAAGAAACTGGAAGAGGTTTATAACTTCGAAGACGCGCTGGCGATGGGGATGTTTTTCAACTCCTTCTTCCGCCGCGCCGACATCGTGAAGATGGCGAATCTGGCGCAGATGGTCAACGTCATCGCGCCGATCACGACCAACAAACAAGGTCTGTTTTTGCAGACGATTTATTTCCCGTTGGTCGAATTCACCAAACAGAAAAACAATCAATCG
>JAEUQP010000874.1 GCA_016789645.1 Acidobacteriota bacterium
GCCAGATACCTGGAAACGTATCGCGGCAATCCGTTTTTCACGATGTTTCATTCCGTCGTCAAACTTCAGCTTGGAGTTCTGTTGGGCGATTTCGAGCAGGCGCAAGCAGCAGCCATTACGGCGCGCGAAAATGCGCATCACCTTTCAGGAACGATCTGGCCGGTGCTGTTTTCGTTTTGGAATGCATTGTTGGAATGCGGAAGGATGGATTCGGAAGGCGGAACGGATTCGTTGGCGGAAGTGGTGACGGCGCAGAAGTCGCTGGCGGTGTTGGCGGAAAGTTGTCCGGAAAATTTTCGTTGCATGGCGTTGGCGCTGGCGGCGGAGATCGAACGAGTCGCTGGTCGCACACTTCCGGCGATGGAGCTTTATGAACAGGCGATTCAATCCGCAGTTGAAACCGAAAGCGTCTGGCAACAAGCGTTGGTCAACGAACTGTACGGGAAATTCTGGATGGCGCGAAATCAGTCCAAGCTCGCCGCTGTGTTTTTGCGTGAAGCGCGCGACCAATACGCTGAATGGGGCGCGAAAGCCAAAGTCGTCGCGCTGGAGCGCGCGTATTCGGATTTGCCACGACAGACAAACGGCGAAAGCGTTCGCTGGCAAACCGAATCCGTTGCGGCGGCAAATTCGCTGGATTTTTCAACGGTGATGAAAGCCGCTCAAGCGATTGCGGGCGAAATCGAACTGGAAAAGCTGCTCGCCAAGCTGATGCGCATCGTCATCGAAAACGCCGGAGCCGAGCGCGGGGCATTGATGCTGGAACACGCGGACGAACCATTTGTTCGCGTCGAAGGCTCTTTGAATTCCGCAGAGATGAAAACAAGCGGCGCAACCCCGTTGGCTGAATCCCAGAACCTGCCGGTCACTGTGGTGAATTATGTTCGGCGAACGCTGGAAAGCGTAGTGTTGGCCGATGCTGCCAACGATGACCGCTTTACACGTGATGGTTATATCGTTCGGGAGAAACCTCGCTCAGTATTGTGCGTGCCGGTAATTGAGCAAGGTCGTTTGATTGGTGTGCTGTACCTGGAAAACAACCAGGCGGCGGGCGCGTTCACGCCGGAGCGAATTTTGATTGGTCAGATGCTGGCGGCGCAGGCGGCCATTTCGCTCGACAATGCGCGGCTGTACGAAGAAATGAAACAGCAAGTCGGGCAACGCCAATTGGCCGAACAAACGTTGCGCTCGATTGTCGAAGGCACTGCGGCCGTCACCGGCAGCGATTTTTTCGCTTCACTGGTGCGCCATCTGGCTTCGGCGCTCGATGTCAGTTACGCCTTTGTCACGCAGCGGCGCGGCGCGCAACCGCATCACACGCGAACGTTGGCCTTCTGGATGAAAGACCGATTGGTGGATAACTTCGAATACGATTTTTCGCATGCGCCGTGTCACGGAGTCTTGAACGGAGCGATTTGTCATTATCCGACCGGAATCCAGCAGATGTTTCCGAAAGACACTGATTTGGTGGAATTGCACGCCGAAGGGTATTTGGGAATTCCGCTGCAAAATGTTGCGGGCGCGGTTATCGGCCATCTGGCGGTGATGGATGAAAAACCGATGACGGAATTTGAGCAGCATTTGCCGCTGCTGAAGATTTTTGCCGCGCGCGCCGGAGTCGAACTCGAACGCCAACACGCCGAAGAAGAATTGCGCGCAGCAATGCTCGAAGTCGAACGGTTGAAAAATCGGCTGCACGCAGAAAATGTCTACCTGCAGGAAGAAATTCGCCAACAACACAACTTCGACGAAATCATCGGCAACAGTCCGGCTTTGCTGGAAACACTGCATCGCGTCGAACTGGTGGCGCCGACTGATTCGACGGCGTTGATTCTGGGCGAAACCGGAACCGGCAAGGAATTGATCGCGCGCGCCATTCACAACCGCAGCGCTCGCCGCGACCGTCCGCTGGTCAAGGTTAATTGCGGAGCCATTTCCGCCGGACTGGTCGAAAGCGAATTGTTCGGCCACGTCAAAGGCGCGTTCACAGGAGCCAGCGACAAACGCATTGGCCGCTTTGAACTGGCCGACGGCGGCACGATCTTTCTGGACGAAGTCGGCGAATTGCCATTGGACACGCAGGTCAAATTGCTGCGCGTGTTGCAGGAACAGGAATTCGAACCCGTTGGCAGCAGTCGCACCCAGCGCGTCAATGTGCGCATCATTGCCGCCACCAATCGCAATCTGGAAGACGCCGTCCGCGAAGGCCGATTTCGCTCCGACCTGTTTTACCGGCTGAATGTTCTGCCGCTGACTGTGCCGTCATTGCGCGAACGGCGCGCGGACATTCCGCCACTGGCGCTGTTTTTCCTGACTCGTTTTGCACGCAAATTCGGCAAGGAGCTTTCCGGCATTTCGCACGACACCATGGCGTTGCTGATGAATTATTCATGGCCGGGCAATATCCGCGAATTGCAAAACATCATCGAACGCGGCGTGGTATTGGCGACTGGCAAATTGCTGACGCTGGATCGGGATCTGTTTCAGGCGTTCCCCGATGGCGCGATTTCAACCGCCACCCAACACGAAACGATCACGCCCATTCACACCGCGCCCGCTGAAGCTCTGGCCATAGACGAAGTGCAGCGTCGCCACATTCTGACCGTGCTCGAACAAAGCGGTTGGGTGATCGAAGGCGACAAAGGCGCAGCCAAAGTTCTCAACCTCCATCCCAACACGCTTCGCGGCAGAATGAAAAAGTTGGGAATTCGTAGGCCCTAAACCCAACAAGCAGGCGGGAGGCCTGCGCTTCCATCCAACCAAATTTCGTGGGCTTCATTTTTGCCCACCACCAAAATGGCCCACCAAATTTCGTGGGCGTCATTTTGCCCACCACCAAAACAACCCACCAAATTTCGTGGCCACCATCGTTGGCAGAGAATCCGTCACTCGGCTTTTTACCTTTAACTTATTGCCAAACAGTCAGATAACAGGAAGTTTTGTGCGGCTCGTTTCGTGGCTTGGCGCTTGCCATTCCCCAGACGTGAGTTTTGAAAAGGGGAGTGAGTATGCTGAGGATTTCGGAAATACAGGTTTCAAACGAGGCGGCGATTTTACGACTGGAAGGTGAAATGAGCGGCAACGGGGTTCAGGAAGCTCGTCGTGTGATCGAAGAATTTCTGCGTGAAAAGCGACGAATGACCTTGGACATGACGGAACTGCTGTTCGCCGACCGCGCTGGAATCGCATTGTTGCAGGAACTGAATCGTCGCCAGGTGGAACTCATCAACTGCTCGCCTTTTCTTGCCGAACAACTGAAAGACACGACCATCGAAGGAGTACTGCGATGAATCCCACAACCAACACGACTGTTTCACTGGAAGATTTTGAAGCCACAGCGATGCAGCACATGAACGATTTGTATCGCACGGCGCGGCGCGTCATCGGCAATGTCACCGAAGCCGAGGACGTGGTGCAGGAAACCATGCTCCAAGCCTGGAAATCATTTCACCGCTTCGAGCCCGGCACGAATTGCCGCGCGTGGTTGTTCAAGATTCTGTTTCACGTCATTTCGCATCACCGGCGTAAATGGTTTCGGGTGAAACAGAACTCGGAGCAGGAAGAAGAGATGATGCTGAAAATTGCCGCCGAAATGCCCGTTTCCCAGCAGTTGAGCGATGAAGACGTGCTGGCGGCGTTCGACAAATTGCCGGAGCATTATCGCGCCATTGTGATGTTGGCCGATGTCCAGGAGTTTTCGTACAAGGAAGTCGCACGCATTGCCGGTATCCCGATTGGAACCGTAATGTCCAGATTGAATCGCGGCAGGAAATTGTTGCAAGGCGAACTGACGCAATTCGCCGCTGCGTATGGCATCAAAGCGGCTCAGACGAAACCTCCGCAGGTCGCGGTGAGCGCATAACGCGAAGCCCTTCGCGTGGTCTTACGATGCGGTTTGCGGCGTCAGGTTCAACCGTCCGACCAACGCCGCGAAGCGGGGATCGGAACGCAATGGTTTGAGGCGAGGTTCGACCACAAAATAAGGAAAGTATTCGCTGCGTTCTTCAAACGCTTTTTCGAGCAGAGCAAAGGCCTGTTCTTTATCGCCGAGCGCAGTTTGGATGATGGCCTGGTCGTACGCCGAAAGCTTTCGCTGCGACTGATTGGCCAACGCTTCGTTCAGCAAACGTCGGGCTTCGGCTTTGTTGCCGCTGATGGCGTGAGCGTGAATCAACGCAGCCAAAATGACCGAAGCGTTGCCGGAAAGTTCGCGGGCTTTGCTCAATTCTTCGATGGATTCGCGGAGTTTGCCAACCTGTTCATAAGACAAGCCTAGATAACGTCGCGCGGCGAAAAAGTTGGGATCAATGGCCAGAACCTTCTGGCATTGTTCAATGGCTTCTTCGTATTGCCCGGCGTTGTACAACATCCAGGCCAGATGCGATCCATGAATCAGGGACAGCGGAGCCAGTTCCTGACAACGACGCGCTTCTTCGATGGCTTCGGCGGGACGGCCCACCGCCATCAGATAACTGGAATACCATTGATGCGCCGTCGCGTAATTCGAATCCAGCGTGATGGCCCGTTTGAACTCTTCTTCGGCTCCGACCCAATCCCATTCGTAACGATGTTTGACGAACCCCAGAGAACTATGAGCTTCAGCCAGTGTGTTGTCCAAAGCCAGCGCCTGCTCGGCGGCTACTTTGGCTTTGGCGCCGGCCTCGGCGGAACTCACCGCGCCATACGTTCCCAGCATGTTGTACGAATCAGCCAGTCCGGCGTAGGCCGGAGCATATTTCGGCGCGCGTTGAATGGCCTGTTCAAACGCCTCCACGCCACGTTTCAGGTCGGCGACCGTTCGGCGATTCCAGTGATATCGTCCCCGCAAATACAATTGATAGGCTTCGCGCACAACCTGTTCTTCCGGAGTCAAATCCAGTTTCAGCCGCTGCGAAACTTCGCGCGTGATTTCTTCCTGCAACGCCAGCAATTCGCCGGGTTTGCGTTCATATTTCTGCCCCCAGATGAAACTATTGTCCTTGGCGTCCACCAGTTCGACGTTGACGGTCAACACGCTGTCACGTTTGGTGATGCTGCCGGTCAACACCAGCGGGACCTGCAAATCCTGGCCAACATCGCGCGGATTCGGCATGGCTGTCGAACCCGTCACCTTGTATCGCTGCACCGACACCATCGAACGGACTTTCAGTTTGGGAATGCGCGACAGATTTTGAATCAATCCCTGCGTCACGCCGTCGGCCAGCGAATCGGTCAGCGGTTCGGCGCTCAATCGCGCAAAAGGCAGCACGGCAATGGAATCGGTGACGTTCGGCACGGGTTTCCAGCGGTAATACGCCAGCACCGCAATCAACGCCGCCAGGGCCAGCACAACCAATCCCACAGAGCGTTTATTGTCCTGCACTTTGCTGAACAGGAATTCCGCGCTGGAAAGCGAGCGCGAAGGTTCCATCACTTCGGTGTCATAACTGAGCGGTTGCAGGGTGTCGCCGCTTTTTCGTCCGCTTCCGCTGTTGCCGCCGTTTCTGCGCAAACTGCCGCTGCGGCGAAAACTGCTGTTGGTGAGAGTTTCGCCAATGACCGTCGTGCGATTTTGCCGGGCTTGTTCGGCTTTGAATTCCAGTTGTTGTTTCAACCGCTTCAGGTCGTTGAGCAATTCCTTGGCGGTTTGGTAACGACTTTCGCGGTTCTTGGCCAACGCCTTGGAAACGATCCACTGCAATTCCGCCGGAGCGCCGGGCAACAAACTGGCAATGGGCACTGGCTCGCCCTCCAGAACGGCAGCCATGACATCGCTCATTGTTTCGCCGCGAAACGGTTTGTATCCGGTGACCATTTCGTAAATCACGCATCCCAGGCTGAACAAATCGCTGCGCGAATCCACGCGATGACCGCGCGCCTGTTCCGGCGACATATAACTGACCGTTCCCATAATCACGCCCGGCGAAGTGTCGCGCAGCGGTTTGGTCGCGGCTTCGGGATCGAAATCTTCGTCTGAATCGAACTTTTCCGTCAGCTTCGCCAACCCGAAATCCAACACTTTGACGTATCCATCCGGACGCAACATGACGTTTTCCGGTTTGATGTCGCGGTGAACGATGCCCGCGGCGTGAGCGGCCACCAGGGCGTTGGCGGCTTGAATGGCGACATCCAGCGCGTCAATCAAATCCATTTTGCCCAACGCCAACCGTTGATTGATCGTCTGGCCTTCGACGAATTCTGTGGCGATGAAATGC
>JAEUQP010000876.1 GCA_016789645.1 Acidobacteriota bacterium
CTTGCCTCCTTACGGACAATTCGTGCGAGTGATTTGATAGAGCCGGTCATAAGGTTGTCGCACGTGAACCGGCTCTTTGATCGGCACGCGCACCGCTTCGCTGCCGTCATCTCTCAAGCCGCTGACAAACTCCCCTTGCCGCCGCCAGCGCGTCATCATTTGTTCTGACGAACCGAATAGCGCCAGCAGGCCTTGCAGATCGGGATCGTTCGGAGCGTTGCGATACGTCTTGACCGCATCGTCAACGCCGGGGCCAAACATCTGGCGCGTGAATGAATGCGGCACATGAATCGGCGGGATGTAATACACGTTCGGTTCCAAACCGAGTTGCGGGAACAGTGGCAGCGCGACTTTGCGAATGTGAACCAGATAATCAATCGGATTGTCTGGCCGCGCTTTGTCGGGCGTGTTGATGAACCCCGCGAGGCGAATTTTGCCGATGCAATTTTCAAAACATTGCGGTTGGATGCCCTGTTCGATTTTCGGGAAACAGGCGATGCACTTTTCCGAAGTGCCCGTCATCGCGTTGTAAAAGACTTTTTTGTACGGGCAGCCTTTGACGCATTCCTGATAACCGCGACAGCGGCCTTGATCCACCAGCACGATGCCGTCTTCGGGGCGTTTGTAAATCGAACCTCGCGGGCACGAAGCCAAACACGCTGGATAGGTGCAGTGATTGCAAATCCGCGCCAGGTAATAAAACCACGCCATGTGCTGCGCCATGTGTTGCAGCGAGAAACTCGCGCCGCCGTCCACCTGCCCGGCGCAATCGTCTTCGCCGACGTTTGGGTATGCGTAATCAATGTCTTCCGGTCGCCAACCCAGCACGCGCTCGCCCGCCGGAGCCGATTCGAAAATCGTCTGTCCTTCGTATGTGTGCAGCTTCTGGCCTTCGTATTCCTGCTCGCTCCATTTCTGGCCGTCGAGCATTTCCAGCAGCTTCAAATCCCAGGCCAGCGGATAAAAGCCATAAGGTTTGGTTTCGACGTTGTTCCAGAGCATGTATTCCTGCCCCAGGCCGGAAGTCCACGTCGTTTTGCAAGCCAGCGTGCAGGTCTGGCAGGCAATGCATTTGTTGGTGTCGAAGACCGCCGCGAATTGCTTGTTCGGACGGCTTTCGGGATACCAGTACGACATTTCTCTGCCGAGTTGCCAATTGTGTACACGAGCCATGAGTTCCTCCTTGAGAAAATACCTAGTGATCTGTCGGTTACATAACCTGTAAACTACTGCTACACAGGATTATTGCGGTAGCTCATTTTCGTTATAAATGATTGGGCAACGAAGGTTGTCTTTGAAGCTAGTTTTATTACTAGAAATCTTCTTTCTCAAAATAGCCTTTCCAGATATTCTCAATTGCACAAACGCCTTTGTGTCTCCCTTGTCATCCTCATAAAGAGTGCGGAGAACCTTTCCGTTGGTTATTTTTTCTTGCGTTCCAGTTGTAATCGCCCAAAATACGGCTTTTTTACCTGGCTCTAATACAAAAAGCCCAACCAGTTTCTCGATTTTCTTGCCCGAGTCCGAGATGCTTTCAGTATAAAGATCGCAGCCAACAGATATTCTTTGCTCACTTATCGTTACAACTAAGTTCGCTCCAGGGCTAATTACCATTGGCGAGCGCCCATAATTCGCCATCCATATCTTAGCTGCCCAATGAGTGTTGTCTTTCACTATTACATCAGTAGCTGTTTTAATGTGATTGAGAATTCTTATTTGCTTCTCAATAATTGGCATGATGTCTTTAACAGCTTGGCTCAGTGAATCCTTGTTAAGGTGTCGGACAGCATCAATTAATGGCTGGTATCGGCTTTTGAGAAATGGAAAATCTATAAGGTTGGCCCCAAACAAACTTGGACTTTTCCTCCATGGAATCAAATATGCCCCATTGTTTTGTTGGGTTTCCACAATTTCTAAACAAGCAGTTCTGGTTTCGTCTAACTGCTTTATTTTTAAATCTTCGTTCACCAAAGCATTTGAAAAAGCAACATTCATCCCTTGGTCACTAAATATCTCTTGGAGAATATTCTTTACATCCTCGTCAGACGGCTTATTTTCAAGCTTTGTCAGCCAAGAAGTTGCCGCTTTATCTACCGCAACTTCTAGAAGCGGTGCCCAATCCTTCCCACTTTTGTAGGCTTCTTCAATTTGACGCAAAGAAGCCTTTTTCGGTGGGAATCTATCGCTGAACCATGTATCGCCAGTTATTTGTTGAAGCTCATCTGGATATTCGACTTCCTTGCCTGATTCGCGCAAGGTAGAGAAGCCTTGAAGAACGACGAGCGGGCGAGCGCGATCCCACCAGCGATTTAACAATGCACCGAATAAGAAAGAGAAAGCTGCAAATCCAAATTTAGACAAAAGTTCATACATAAGATTTAGACTCCTTTCATTCGCTGACAAATCCGCCAGCCAGATATTTCTGCATCGCTTCGGATTCGTATTTCGGTCGAATGCCGATTTCCGCCGGACGCCAGAGTTCGTGGCCTTCGATGCCGCCGGGTTCGGCTTTCGTGATCTTGACGAAGGATTCGCGCGGCGCGCCGGTCGGGCAATGCACGTCAGGCATAAAGCCTTTGCCGATGCCTTGTCCGAACGTTCCTTTGCGCACCAGCGAATCGGTCATCAGCGTGGGCTTCAACCAGCCGCGTGTCGCCGATTGATGCGAACCGGAACGGAACATCGCCTGATAATTCGTGCGCGGGTTTTTGGCCAAACCGTCGGCGCGTTCTTTCTGTCCCTGCACCGAGCCGGGCGTGGCGGCGTACATGTTGAACCACATGCGCGTCACGCCTCGCGGAGTGCCGGGGTAATACCGCGCGCGACAGAGCAGGCGCGAAAATTCGTAATCCTTCTTGTTTTCTTTCCAACCACGGAATGGACGGTCTTCAGGATCGGGATCAATCCAAACGTAATCGCCGTCCTGCACGCCCAGTTCGCGCGCATCGTTCGGATTGATATCCACGTAGCCTTCCGTCACGAAGGGCATGCGTTTATCGCGCCGATGCAAATCGCCGAACGGGCCGAACAGCACGGCGATCATGTCCACGTCCACCGGCGTCGTGTGCGAACCATGGCGATATTTCGGCGTGTGGAAGATGAAC
>JAEUQP010000941.1 GCA_016789645.1 Acidobacteriota bacterium
CGCGGAAATTGTGGGCGTAAAAGTTCATCCGGATTCGTTCAAACGAAAAAATGGATTCGAAGTCAGTTGAAAGTGTCTTGTTTGAGGAAGTTACCACCGGCACTCTAAACCGACACCCTGCGCCCAGACAAATCCGACGGAGTGTGCGTTCGTGGGCTGAAGACTGGCCAAAGCTGGTTGGCTGGCTTATAAATGGTTTTTATCAACACTCAAAAACCGATAAGCAGGAGAGAACGACCATGGATTTGTCGCAACTGGAAATCTTTCTGTCCATTGCCGAAGAAAAAAGCTTTTCGCGCGCGGCGGAAAAAATGCTGCGCACGCAACCGGCCATCAGCATCGCCATTAAGCGACTGGAAGAAGAACTCGGCGAATCCCTGTTTGACCGCAGCAGCAAAAACGGTTCGCTGACCGAAGCGGGACGCGTTTTGCTTTCCTATGCGCAGCGTATGCTCAATCTGCGCGACGAAGCCATCGAAGCTGTTGGCGAATTGCGCGGTATGTTTCGCGGACGATTGACCATCGGAGCCAACGAAAGCACTTCGCTGTACCTGTTGCCGCCGCTGTTGATGGAATACCGCAAACGGTTTCCCCAAATCAAAATCGAAGTCTTCCGCAACATCTCGGAAAAAATTCCGCTCGAAGTCTCCGAACGCAATCTGGATTTCGGCTTTCTTTCTTACGACCCGATGCACCCGAACCTGCAATCGCTGGAAATCCACCGCGACGAACTGGTGTTGGTCGTGCCGCCCAAACACCGGCTTGCCAAACAAGGCCAGGTCACGGTCAAAGACCTCGGCGAAGAACAATTCGTCGCCCACAACGTCAAAACGCCATCGCGGACGAAAATCTTCGAACTGTTCGCGCAACATCGAACGCCACTGAACATCTGCCTGGAACTGGCGACGCTGGAAACGATCAAGGAATTTGTCTTGCTGAACGCAGGCATCGCCATCCTGCCGCGTCTGGCCGTCGAAGCCGAAATCAACTCCGGCAAGCTGGCTGAAGTTCCGGTGAAAGGGATGAAAATTGAAAAGACGCTCCGCTTGGTCTATCGCCGCGAAGCGTCTTTGTCCCACGCCGCCAAATCCTTCCTGGACATCGTCAAGGAGCAGCATCATCTGTAATGCGTCGGGCAGGGAAAATGGCATCAGCTCTGGCCTCACAAAATCACTTTGCTCGGATCAAGTCCGTAGCGCTATCGCAGGCCCATTTTCAATAGGTCTTTGAGTTTGAACTCAGTCATCATAGAAATATCAGGGCGTTCTTTCTTAGCGAACGCCCTGAAACTGAGGCATTCACAGTCGATCATTGTTTGTGCCGCAAGACAATGGTTGGTGGAGTTGCTTGGGCAGTCCCATCTCCTGCCTGTGTAAATTGGTTTTTATCGTATTCATCGAGGTTGAAGCTGACGCGCTCGACGTTAGTTGCAAACGTGCCCAGAGCATCGCTAACTCGCTGATCAATCGTGCTTGCGAGTTCGCGTAGCGCCGCGGTCATTCTAGGCCTGATTGCACGCTCCAATTGCTCTTTGACATTGTAAAAGAACGGGAAGCCATTAAGCGGACCACGCTCAACCCAGTACTCCCACCCCCAAGGCAAGAACTTGATGCGACCATCAGAAACGACCGGCTTCACCCAAAACCTAAGTTTCACTTCGTTTCCAAACGGGACCTCTATGGTGAGATGTTGAAAGAACTGGATGAGGTCGACGTCTTTCAAAAAGCCGTACTCTGCGGTGTAGAGTGGGTTGAAGGTGTCGACAGCATCATCGAAGATTCGGCGCTCGTCGAAATCGCCAGGACACACGCAAAGCATCCTTCTTCGTTGAAGCATCTCAAGGGCATTGACCCAATTCACCTCAGTATCGTGCAAACTGATTTTGTATTGTGAGTCTGTAGCGGATTCGAGAGTTTCCTTCACACGCATGCGAAACGGTTCTACTGTGTACCGAAAAGGGATACGCGGATTGGTCGTCCTTCCGCCCAACGCTATTGCAATAGAGCTGGTTATGTCGTTGAAGTTGAAACGGGAGTCCGACAAGTTATTTACCACATACTCTCCGGTTGCCGATAAGTCGAAGGTTGTGAATCTCCCGTGAAAGTGGGGATGCTCAAAGAGTGTGATCTGCATCGGATGACTGGCGAGAGCGACAAACGAAGAAATGGTATTGTCACCAACACTCGGTTCGAAGTCGTAGAGATCGTACTTTATGGACGTAGTGTTAGCAGGAAGTTTAGCACTCGAAAAAAATCGTCTGCCCTTAAGGTTGGGGTGTTCGTAGAACAAAAATATGACCCAAGGGTCACTTTGACTGGCGTTCTTTGCCTCTATAGGAAGATTGGTAGAAACAGTACTGATAGCACTGCTCTCTTGCTTTATATCTTGCGCGAAAGATGAGATGGCAATAAACAAACATATTGCCGTCCCAAAACATGCGCGTGACGTAAAAGTGTTTCGCATTTTGAACTCCTTTGATGGTGTTGGTTAGAGAAACATTCAATGACTCCTACCGCAGAGCTTTTGAAGCCACTGCCGAACGGCTTTTTGAGCGACCGGCTGGCAGAAGTAATTTTTCAAGCACACCGGTTAGAGGGACGAGGGCGCGCTGAACCAAAATAAAACTTCGGAATCAGGAACTGATTCCGAAGTGCCTGGGCAGGAATGATGCGGCGAGATACAACGCGAGTTGTTTACTCGCGTTGTATCTCAATGTGGCAGGTTCAGGTAAACAACTCACGCTACGGTTAGACAAAAATATTTTTTTGATTTTTTCTCTCACGACTCTCTAACCAGCAAAACTGAGCACGAAAATTCCCCATTCGAGTTTACCGCCTCGCAGTCCGCCCCCAAGGCTTCGGGCAAGGAGCGATCTTGTATGAAGCAGTTAAATCAGCATCGCCCGATTGAAGACGATGAACAGGACGATTATGAAGTTCCGGACGGAGGCGATTCGGAGCCGCCCTCTACAAACAATCAACAACCCGCAGGCGAGCAGGAAAATTCGCCTGAGACGAGCATCGCGGATAAACGCGATCCTAAAGACAGGCTCTGGCTGCTGATCGCGGAAAACCGCGAAACGGTAAGGCGGATGTTGCTCGCAGAATTTGGCAAGCACGAAAGTCTGGTAGATGACGCCCTGAGCAAGGCGTCTCTAGGTATTGTCAATTCTAGCAACCCATTCAGAGGCGACTCAGAGTTCTCCACCTATTTTTACAGTGCCGCCCGTCGCGCGCTTCTGTCCATGATTCCCAAACCACCACTCCCGAATGAAAATTGCGGTGGGAAAGTAGGAAAACCGGCAAGTCTAGGCCTAACCCCCGAACAGGAAGTGGCAGCCGCCGAAGAACACAGAAAGCTGCGAATTTTGCAGTGGGAGGTCATGAAAGAGCTTGAGATTATTGACCGGCGGATGTTGCGTTACTGGGGGGAGGAAAAGTGTAGCCGCGCTGAAATCGCAAAAAGGCTCGGAATCAAGGAGACGAACGTCCAACACCGCCTGTGTTGCGCCAGGAACAACTACAAGCGGAAATTGAAGAGCGTGCTGCGTAGGCCCAGGCACACCGGTTGTCAGGATATCCTCAAACGTTACCTGCCAAGCCTTTTCTAAAGGAATAATTGTGATGAAAGAGAAAAACGATCCGAACAAGATGAACTGTCGGGAAATAGCTGCTTTGCTGCCTTGGTGCGCCAATAACACCGCCACTCCGGAAGAACGCGTTTCGGTAGAACGACACATGGACGTTTGCGGCGCTTGCCGGAGAAAAAGCGAGAGATGGCAGTCCCTGGCGGCGATGTTCAATCCCTCTTTTCCAGTCGAACCAGTCGCAGCCGAGCCGAGTCCATCGTTTTGGGGGAGGCTTAAAGGCAAGGTCGCTGCCATTATGCTGCCACCTTGGGATCAGCCATTTAACGGGCGCAGACAGCCGGCTTGGCAATCGCTCGTACAGGTCGCGCTGCTCATCCTGTTTTTAGCGGCGACTAGCCTCGCCGCCTATCAACGACACCAAGCGCAAGAACAAGCTAAAGCACACAAGAATGAAGTAGACCGTTTGAACGCCACCATTGCGGAACAAAAAAAATTGCTGGATGCGAAAAAGGAAGAACCAAAGATTGATCCCACACCCCTTCCAACTCCAATAACTCTTGCGTCACTACCAGCAAGACCGGTTGTCAATAATACACCTCCCTCCGAGCCTGCTCCTTCGCCAGCACTGCCTGGTCTCGCCATCCTCAGGTTGGAGACAGTTCGGACAGATAAGAATGGGAGAGAAAGGCCGATTCCGATTACGATCAGTTACTTTTTGCAGAAAGTTGGTAACGCTGAGTCTCTGACGATGGTTTATATCCCTCGACCTGATGAAGGAAAAACTATTATTGGGTCGCCTGCCAATGAGCACAAGAGAGACAATGCTCAGCAAGACGAAACCCAACACTGGATCAGCATTCAAAAACACTTTTTCATGAGCCAAACCGAAATCACGCAAGCTTTGTGGCGGCTTGTGGCCTCACTGCCAAAGGTGAGCATTG
Organism: Acidobacteriota bacterium; assembly: GCA_016789645.1. Lineage (GTDB taxonomy): Bacteria > Acidobacteriota > Blastocatellia > RBC074 > RBC074 > RBC074. The sequence goes on from JAEUQP010000941.1 coordinate 4,531, forward strand.
ATTTGACTCCGTCTCCGTCCAAATTCAGCGGAGAAAATTTACCTGTGGAAAGTATACGATGGGAAGAAGCAGTGGAATTTTGCAATCGCCTTTCAAGAGCTACCAGCAAAACGTATCGCCTGCCGACCGAAGCCGAGTGGGAGTATGCCAGCCGGGGCAATGCCATCACGCCATTTTCATACGGAGAAACAATCACTCCCAGTCTAGCATCCTATAACTGGAGCCATCCCTACTACGACGATGGGTTGATGAAAAGACGAGGGCCGAAAACTACCTCGGTGGTGGGAAGTTTTCCGGCCAATCCTTATGGACTTTACGATATGCACGGAAATGTCGGAGAGTTTTGTCTGGACAACTATGTCTTGAGAAACTCGGTCGAAGTTCTTCACGCGGTGCGCGGCGGCGCTTTTAATACGACGGCAGCCGAGTGTCGCTCAGCGGATAGAGGCTGGCTGAAACAGAAAGGGGGATTCAAAGGGAAAGATCACCGAGAGGATGTTGGATTTCGGGTAGTGTGCTCAGACTGCTGGGATTTACCGCAGGCCAGGTGAAAAGCGTGTAGGCCGAAAATATGGGACAGGCTTGGCCTGCCCCATATTCCTTTCACAGATACACCAACTTGTGATCGTGATTGCCGATTTCGACTTCGTCATAAATTCGGTCAATCAGGTCATACCCGTACCTCGCCAGGAAATACGCCACGTTGAGTTCGCGTTCCTGCAGGTTTTTGTTCGGGTACAGCACGGCAAAAAGGCGTTCGATTTGTTGGCCGGTGGTTTCGTCGCGTTTGGTGCGGCTGTGGACAAACCGGGTTCGGAGGTTGTTGAGTTGGTACAAAATCTTTTCGCGCCCGCCTTTGAGCGCATCGCTGAGCGTCGGTTCCACCTTGAGTAAAGACGCGCGCAGCTTTTCCAATTGCTCGTCAAACAGGTGTTCGGTTTCGTCGAAGATGCGAGCCGTGTCGTTATCCAAACTCTGTTCGACGATCTTTTTCAGCACGGCTTCCTGACCGTCAAACAGATCGTTGAATTCGATGCCATATTTGGCCATCGTTTTGGCGTGGCGTTTTTCGATCAGGGTGAACGTTGCGCGCGGCAAAACCACCGGTTCGACTCTCCCCAGCAACGAATAGTTCGGGCGCAGTTGCGCGAAGTAGGCGATCTCCGCCGGACCTCCGATATAGGCCAGCGTCGGCAGCAAATAATCCTGCACAATCGGGCGCAAGGTAACGTTGGGGCTGAAACAGTTCGGACAGCGGCTGACCGTGTCCAGCAGTTCATCGGCGGCAAAACTCTTGTCGCCGTTTTTCAAATAAAAGCGCCCGTCTTCGCGGCGAACCATCGCCGTGCGGCGTCCGTCGTCCAGCATAAACAGCGGTACGGATTCCTGGCTGGTGTACACCTGCGAATGGTATCCGGCGGCTTCGAGTTTGGCGCTGGCGGTCACCAAACGATCCGCGAATTCCGGCACGCGCGCCATCGCGTTGGAATAAATCTCGCCGGAAACATGTTTCAGCCGATCATCCAGCGGATTGATCAGCACCACGCCGAACTTGCTGAACAGCTTCATCATCAATTTGCCGAAAGCATCGGCAAATCCGGCTCCGGCTTTGTAGGCATCGCGCAAATCATCGGCCAGTCGCGAAATGAATTCCGATTCCGGCAACATCGCCAACAACTGTTCGATGTTTTCGCTGACGCCGTCGGCCAATTTGACGTGGCCGACCGGCTTGCCTTCCTTGGGCGAACAAGCCGTGTAAGTCACTGTCGCCAAGTGGCCTTCGCGATTGACCAAGCGCGTGTGATTCACTTCTTCAAAATCATGATCTTCAGCGGCAATCCAGAACATCGGAACGGCGTTGACGCCTTGTGCGCGCAAATGGTCGGCCAGCTTGATCGCCGTCAACGCTTTGAACACGGTGTACAGCGGGCCGGTGAACAACCCGGCTTGCTGCCCTGTAATGACGACGACGGAATCGTTCTGCCGCAAGCGTTCGATGTTGGCAAAGGTCGCTTCTCCTGCGCCCGCTTCTCGGTTCTGGTCGCTGAGAACGTCAGCGACAGCGTCTCGATGAAACGTTTGCGCCGTCACTTGTTTGGCACGTGGAATCAGCGCGTCAATGTTCAATCCTTCCGGTTGGTAAAACTGGGAAACCTGGCTGAAGTCATAAAGAAAGTCTTTGTAGAGTTTTGATGTTCTGGGAATGTCGCTGAATTTGATCGTTCGGTGGTCGGTCATCCTCTCTCCCTATTTCGGTGACAGGAAGATTAAGAGACAGAGGGAAAGAGGGATGGAGGGCAAGAGCCACAATCACTCTTTTTCCCTCAATCCCTCAGTCTCTCTTTCCCTTAATCCCTGTTGTCAGTCGGCATATTGATTGACGAAGTAATACGTCTTTTCCGTCCAGATGCCAGCTTCGTTCTGTTCAAACAATTCGCTTTCCGCAATCGCTTCGGCGATTTCCTTGCGCTCTTCGTCGGTCGGGTTCGGCAGCGGCGAACGCGACAAATATCCGTACAGCCCAACCAGATCCATCGCAGCTTTCAAATGGCCGACGCCGTTGGCCGCTGTCACCCGCGCCAATTTCGCCAAACGGCTTTGCAAATCTTTGGCGTCTTCGTATCGGCCTTCGTGCCAGGCCTGGCGAACTGCACAGGCCGCATTCGGAGCCAGACAGGCAACCGCCAGCACTGCGCCCGAACATCCGGTTTCCAGCGCTTCGTGCAAAATCGCAGGCGAACCGACCAGAACATTGAAGTCGGTCGTTTTCAATTCGCGGAACAGGTCTTTCATCGCCGACAAATCGCCGGAACTTTCTTTCAATCCGATGATGTTCGGATGTTCGGCCAGATGCGCGATGGTTTCGGGCATCAATGTGACTCCGGCAAATTGCGGAATCATGTAAATCAGCACCGGAATCGGCGCATTGTCGGCAATGCGTTCGTAATGCGCGATGTGATGTTCGTCAAAGAGCACTTTCTTGTAATAAAACGGCGTGATAACGACCGCTCCGTCGGCTCCGTAATCGTGCGCACGCCGGGTCATATCCAGCGTTTGCCGCGTTGAAAGTTCGCCGGTTCCGACCAACAGCAATTTATCCGGAGCCATTGCGCCGCGAACGGTTTCAATCACGGCGAGCTTTTCGTCGGTCGTCAAATGCGGGAATTCTCCCGTCGAACCCAGAATCAAATACCCCAGCAGATCAGTCTGATCCCACTTCCGAACATTGTCCTGAAGCTTGTCGTGATCTATTTCGCCGTCAAAGCCGAACGGTGTCGGCAAGGCCGCAATGATACCGTTTAAGTTGAGTGACATAACTTACCTTGGAATTTACAGTTCGTTTTCAGTCAAAATTCAATCCAAGCGGATGATGT